>JANOSQ010000380.1:0-15196 GCA_031415915.1 Fimbriiglobus sp.
GTAACCGTTCACCGGGTAAACGCCTAAAATTCAGGGACTTTATCGCTCAATTTCACATATTTGAGTCGAATTTGTCTCAGATATGTATGTTCGGAACTCGAAATCGCCTGAAAAACAGCGGCAAAACCCAGTGAACGGTTACGGCGATTCTACGCAGATGATTTCGATGACCGCCCAGTTCAAGGGTCGAACTTTCGACTTCGAGATTCCCTTGACGATTCGCCCCGACCGATGATCGTTTTCCCATTCCTTCGGAGTTGCATGATGCGAGTTCCACTTCGGAATGGATTCAGTCTGATCGAACTGTTGGTCGTCCTCGGCGTGATCGGAGTCCTGCTCGGGTTGCTATTGCCCGCGGTGCAAAACGTCCGCGCGACCGCGGCGAGAACCTCGTGCCTGAACAACATGAAGCAGGTCGGGTTGGCCCTCCACAACTACCACGGGGACTACGGGCGGTTGCCAGAGCCCCATCCGCTCCAAGGCAAATCGAAACCGCTGAGCAGCGTGACTTGGATGGCGCTATTACTGCCGTACATCGAGCAGACTCCGCTTTGGAACGCCACACTCGATGCCTTGGCCGTTCGCCCGGACAACACGTTCGACAACCCCCCGCACATCGGCTTGGGTACGGTGGTCAAAACATTCGTCTGCCCCGCGGATGGTCGCTTGTCCGCACCGGTCGCGACCCGCGACGGCCAATCGGTCGCTTTCTCGTCCTACCTCGGCGTTCGGGGCAAAGAAGGATTCGAAGGGGTGATCGGCGTCCCCCCTATGTGCGGTTCGCGGACATCACGGACGGGTTGAGTCAAACCTTAGCTGTCGGCGAGCGTCCCCCGCCGGACACATTCCAAGCCGGAGGTTGGTATTCCCGCGGCGTACCACCCACACTGCAGTGGGGTCGCTCATTTTACGGTCCCGACGAGCAACTCCCCGTCCACAGTTTCGCGGTCGGCGGAGATCCGTGTCTCAACGAAACCGGCTTCGTCTTCGGGCCGGGTCATACCGAGAACCCGTGCGACCGCTACCACTTTTGGAGCTTGCATCCGCGCGGGGCGAACTTTCTATTCGCGGACGGATCGGTACGCTTCTACCCCCATAGCTCACGCCAACTTTTACCCGCGCTCGCCACCCGCGCCGGCGGCGAGACGGTCGCAGTGCCGGATTGAGCGGGTCTGTCCAGGGGGAAGCCACAAAGTGCCCGCGTAAAGGCATGCCCATTCCCTAGAATAGCGTTATGGCACGCCCACCCGAAGAAATCGCGATGATGCCGGAGGTGGTTTCGATCCCGAAACCGAGGCCTCCGAAACCGACCGTGCAGCCGCCGCTGCCGAAGTCCAACGCCCCGGATCCCCGGCAGACGCTGTCGTACCTCCGCGGGCTGATGGACAACTTCCGCTTGGAGCCGAAGAGCAAGCTCGGCCAGAACTTCCTCATCGACCTCAACCTCGTCGATTTGATCGTGCGGGCCGGGGATGTCACCTCCGCCGATTCGGTGCTCGAAGTCGGCACCGGCACCGGGTCGCTCACGAACAAGCTCGCCGATTGGGCCGCGTGCGTCTTCACCGTCGAGATCGACAAATCGTTCCACCGCATGGCGCAGACGTTCATCGGCCACCGGTTGAACGTCGTCTCGCACTTGGGCGACGCCCTCGAGCGCAAGAACGAACTGAACCCGGACATGCTCGCGGGTTGGGCCGAGTTGACGGCGAAGTTCCACGCCAAGAAGCTGAAGCTGATCGCCAACCTGCCCTACGCCGTGGCGACGCCGATCATCACGAACCTGCTGCTGCTCCCCGAATTGCCCATCGACCGCATGGTGGTGATGGTGCAGTGGGAGATCGCGGAGCGGTTGCGGGCGACCGTCGGCACCAAGGATTACAACTCGCTGAGCGTGCTCGTGCAGAGCATCGCCGATGTCGAGACGATCCGCAAAGTGGCGCCGGGCAACTTCTTCCCCCGGCCGCAGGTCGACTCCGGCATCGTGATGATCAAGCCGAACCCCGAGAAGCGGGCGAAGGTCGGCGACGTCGTCCGTTTCCGCGTCTTCCTGCGGGATCTGTACTGCCACCGCCGCAAGAACCTCCGGGCCGCGCTCATCGGCTGGCCGAGCGGTCGGCGCGACAAAGAGGAAGTCGATTCCAAGCTCAAAGATCTGGGAATCGACGGCGGCATTCGCGCCGAAGCCCTCGACTTGGAGCAACACCTCCGCCTCAGCAACGCCTTCGGTTGACCCGCTTGAACCTCACCACGCTGAATCAATTGCTCGGCCCGTCCGGGGCACTGGCACTCGCGGCGGCGACGGACGCCGAGCCGACCGAGGCCGAGTTCCTCCGTGCGCTCTCGGCCGTGCGGAAGAAGTTTCCCGCCGAACTCGCCCGCGCCGCTGTCGAAACGGTGCTCCTGCGTCAGAAAGCCGCGGTGAAATTCACCCGCGCCGCCGAGATGCTCTTCGAGCGCGAAGCTCTGGAAGTCTCGTCGAGCGAAGTGATCGCCCGCTACCGGGCCGAGCGCTACGCGAAGTACGATTGCGTCGGCGACTTCGGTTGCGGCCTCGGCGGCGACGCCATCGGCTTGGCGAGCGAGACGCGCACGGTCGTCGCCATCGACAGCAACCCCGTCCGACTGCGAATGGCCGAGCACAATTTGCGGGTGTACGGGCACGAGGGCAATTTCATCGCGGCGGATTTGTTGACCGAACCGCTGCCCTTGGTGCCCGCGGCGTTCGCCGATCCTGGCCGGCGCGCCGAGGGGAAACGCTTCCTCGCGCTGCAAGATTACGCCCCGCCGCCGGGGGAGCTGATCGCCCGTTTGCCGCGGGATTTCCCAATCGGCTTCAAACTGGCGCCGGGGGCGTCTTGGGAAGATTTGTCCCTCTTCCAAGGCGAAGTCGAGTTCATCGCCCTCGACGGTGAGTTGAAGGAGTGCGCGCTCTGGCTCGGCGAACTGCGGACGACGGCCCGCAGGGCGACGCTGCTCTCTTCGACGGGCGGAAGAATCACGATGGAAGCGGAGAGCGTTGACCAACGCCGCGATCAGGTCGAGATCGGCGAATATCTGTTCGATCCGGAAGCGGCCGTGAACCGCGCGGGGTTGGTACCGAACTTGGCGACGATGATCGACGCCCGCCCCATCGACGCGGTCGTGCAACTGCTGACGGCCGATCGGCACCGGGAAACGCCGTTCGCCACCGCGTACCGCGTCGATGCGGTCCTGCCGCTGGATCCGAAGAAGATTTCGGCGTGGCTACGGGCCAACGATGTCGGCCGGATCACGGCCGTGAAGCGCGGCTCGTTGGCCGACACGGACGAACTGAGCGGGAAATGGCGGCTGACCGGGTCGAAGCACCGCTTCGTGCTCTTCTCCCGCGCCGCCTCGCAGCAAGTGGCCATCGTCGCCGAGCGACTCTGAGCTTCACACTTGTTCCTTCGCCCCGATGTCGGCCAAGATCACCGCGGCGGTGTTGGCGTCGTCCGAGCTGTCGAAGGTGCCGTACCCCACGAACTTCCCGTTCACCACGGCCATCATCAGCCCGTGCAGGTTGATCCCGGCCGCTTCCCACGCTTGCGTCACGCGGCCGCCCAGTCCGGCTTTGTCGTCCCCCTCGAACCGCATCACCGTCGGCTTCTGGACTTCCACGAGGCCGACGCTCTTCACGATGTCCGACTCCACCTTGGTTTGCAGCGGTGCCACCGTCAGCGTTCCGGCGCCCGCCTTCATCGCCGAGCGCTCGGTGTGGACGTACTCCAAGTGGGCGCCGGCCAAGGCGAGGGCCTTGAGCTTCGCGGCCGCTCCGCCGGGGATGTCCTCGACTTCGCACTGGTAGACGTGGACGCGCTTCATTCGGAACATGCGAAACTCCTGGGGGAAGCGGAACCGAGCGGCGAAAGAGGTGGGCACCGCGGCTCCAACCCCGATGATAACCGTAGCACCCGCAATTGCAATTGTGTAGGTTCCGAGAATCCCGCACCGCGAGATCCACCATGCGCTTGGCCCTGCCCCTGCTTCTGTTACCGCTGCTCTTGCTCGCCGCACTCGGGCAGAAGCCCGAACCGGCGGAACCGCCTTCGGACTTCCGGTCGGTCGCGTTCGTCAACGCCACCCTCTTCACCGGCGTCGGCGACAAGCCGATCGAGAAGGCGACCCTCTGGATCCGCGACGGCAAGATCGTCGAAGTCGGCCCCGGCGACAGCATCAAACTCCCGGCGAACCATCAAATCATCGACCTGAAAGGGGCGGTCATCATCCCCGGCCTCGTCGATACCCACTCGCACATCGGGCTGTGGTCGAAGCCGAGTGTCCCGGCGAACTCGGACGGCAACGAGATGTCCGGCCCCGTGCAGAGCGTCGTGCGGGCGCTCGACAGCATCGACCCGAACGACCCCGGCATCCGCATGGCGACCGCCGGGGGGATCACCACGGCGAACATCATGCCCGGTTCGGGCAACGTCATCGGCGGGCAGACGCTGTACGCGAAACTGCGCGGCAAGAGCGTCGAGGAGATGCAGATCTTCGGCGAGAACAAGGGCGTCAAAATCCTCGGCGGGTTGAAGATGGCCAACGGCGAGAACCCCAAGGGCTACGGCAAGACCAAAGGGCAAGCCCCGTTCACGCGGATGAAAGTCGCGGCACTCCAGCGCGAGCAGTTCGTGAAGGCCAAGGAATACCTGGAGAAGATGAAGACGGACAAGAAGCCCGACCGCGACGTGAGCCTGGAACCGCTCGTCGAAGTGCTGGAAAAGAAGCGCACGGTTCACTTCCACTGCCACCGGGCCGATGACCTGCTCACGGCGATTCGCATTTCCGAAGAGTTCGGGTTCGAACTCGTCCTGCAACATGCGACCGAAGGCTACCGCGTCGCCGAGGTGTTGGCGAAGAAGAAGATCCCGGTGTCGCTCACGCTGATCGACAGCCCCGGCGGCAAAGCCGAGACAATGGGGCTGCTCGAAGAGAACGCGGCGATCCTCGACAAAGCCGGCGTGCCGGTCTGCATCAACACCGACGATTCGATCACCGAGAGCCGGTTCTTCCTCCGCACGGGTAGCATGGCCCTGCGCGGCGGTATGAGCGAAGCCGCGGCGCTGCGGGCGCTGACGATCACCCCGGCGAAAATCCTGCACTTGGAAGACCGCATCGGATCGCTGGAGAAGGGGAAGGACGCCGACTTCGTGGTTTTGAATGGGGCGCCGTTCAGCGTCTACACGAAGGTGCAACAGACGTGGATCGACGGCCGGAAGGTGTTCGACGCGGGGTCGGCAAACGATGTTGCGTTGCGCGACGGTGGATTCTTGCTGGCGAAGGGGATCGAAATTCCGAAAGTTGTGATTGGCGCAGTGGAGAATAAGGTGAAACGGAATGCACATAATGGCCCACCCGCGGATCGAACTCTTCCCACCCCGAAGCAGATCTGGGTCTTCGCCGAGCGGATTCACACCGGTACTGGCCAAGTGACCAAAGCCGGATTGATCAAGATCGAGAATGGCAAGATTGTGCATTTGGAGGCGAACGCACAGGCTCAGGAAGCGCCGAAAGATGTCTCGGTTTATCACATCTCCGACGTATCCCCCGGCCTCATCGACGCGTTCAGCGTCGCCGGCATCGCCGGGGCGTGGAACATTCCCGCCGACCAAGATCAGGACGAACTCAGCGACCCGAATCAATCCGACCTCCGCGTCCTCGACGGCTTTAATCCAATGGAGCCGCTGCTCGAATTCCTGCGGGCCAATGGCGTCACGGTCGTTCACAGCACAGCGGGGCGGGCGACCGTGATCGGCGGAACCTCCGGCGTCTTCCGTTGCGACGGCCGCACCACTGAAGGGGCCACTCTGAATCATGGATTCGCCATGCTCGTGAATCTCGGCGAAGCGCCTAAAGGCAAAGGCCCCGGCACCCGCATGGGCACGGCGGCGCTCGTTCGCAAGCAACTCGCCGAGGCGCAGGCCTACAAGGACAAGAAGGGCACGGTGCCGAACAACCCGAAGTGCGAAGCGTGGCTACCGGCGCTTGAGGGCACGGTACCCGTGATCTTCGCGGCCCATCGCGTCGACGACATCCGCACCGGCATCCGCATCGCCGAGGAGTTCAAACTGAAGCCGGTGATCGCGCTCGGCACCGAAGCGTGGATGATGGCCGAGGAGCTGGCGAAGAAGAAAATCCCCGTGATCGTCCACCCGACGATGCAGCGGGCCGCCGGTTCGATGGAAACTTCGCACACGCTGCTGGCGAACGCCGCGATCTTGCAAAAAGCCGGCGTACAAGTCCTCCTGGGCACCGCTTACGAGGGCTACGTTCCCAAGATCCGCAATCTCCGCAGCGAGACCGCGATGGCCGCGGCCAACGGAATGGGCCACGCCGCGGCGATGAAGATGGTCACCCTCGACGCCGCGAAGTTTCTCGGCATCGACAAGGATCACGGCAGTTTGGAAGCGGGCAAGGTCGCTGACCTCGTGCTCTACGATGGCGACCCTTTCGAGCATTCCACGCACGTGGTGCTCACGATCATGAACGGCAAGGTCGTGTACGATCGCGCGGAGTACCTGAAGCTACCGTTCGAGCGCCGCATCCTGCCGATCATCAACGGCGGCGCCGGGGCCGGGTGTTGCTTGGGGATGTGGTAACAGAGAGGCGGCGGCGGGAATGTCTTACCGATCATGACCGCCGTTGCGCACTACGAGCCGGACGCGTCAGCGACGGACCCATCCCTTTTCGGAAAGCTGAGTTCCTCGCCGTCCGTCCGTCGCTCGCTCACGCGTCCGGCTCGTAATCCGCACTACGAGCCGGACGCGTCAGCGTCGGTCAAATTCGGATTCTGATCGTCCACCCGGTCACCTGCCGGCCGGTCGAAGTTTGCTTTACGCTGCCCTGCGGCAAGCTCCGGGAACTCGACGTGAACCGCCGGCCGATCGAGTTCGATTTCGATTTCGGTTTCGGTCGGAACGACGTCCACATTCACTTCCGCAGTAACGGCACCGTGGATGTCCACGCGGACTGATTCAGCGCCGCCCGCGTGGATTGCGCTGGGGTGAACGCTGGCCACCGCCGCGCGGCGGAGGAGCGGCCGGCGGCTTCGGGGCCATCTGCTGATAATCGAAGTCGGGCAGCGTCACCCTCGGGAGGCGCTGCCCGACTTGCCGTTCGATGCGGGCGAGCGAGGCTTCTTCATCCGGCGAGACGAGAATGAACGCATCCCCCGTCGCCCCGGCGCGGCCGGTGCGGCCGATGCGGTGAACGTAATCTTCGGGAACGTCCGGGACGTCCGTGCTGATCACGTGCGTCACGTGGGCCACGTCCAACCCCCGCGCCGCGATGTTCGTCGCCACCATCACTTGGCAATCGCCCCGTTTGAAGCCCGCCATCGCGCTGGTCCGTTGCGACGGCGTCCGGTTGCTGTGCAATTCGGCGACGGTGAACCCGTCGGTCGCCACCTGCTTCGCCAACTTCCGCGCCGCGTGCTTCGTCCGCGTGAAGACCAAAATCGATGGCATCTCGGTACTGCGGAGCAAGTGCCGAAGGAGCGCCGACTTCAAATGCGCCGGAACGGGGTAGGCCGCTTGCGTGATCCCCACGGCCGCGGCGGTGCGCTTGCCAATCTGAACCGTGACCGGGTTCTTCAGCAGTTCCGCGGCGAGGTTGGCGATGGTCGGGGGCATCGTCGCCGAGAAGAGCAGCGTCTGCCGGCGGCCGGGGAGTTTCTTCACGATTCGCTTGACGTCGGGCAGGAAGCCCATGTCGAGCATGCTGTCCGCTTCGTCGAGCACCAGCACCGTGGCGCCCGCGAACTTCGCCCCGAGCGAATTCATGTGGTCGAGCAACCGACCCGGCGTCGCGACGATGACGTCCGGCCCGGAGTGAATCGCCCGGTCTTGGGCGCCGATGGGGCGACCGCCGACGATGAGCGCCGACTTCAACTCGGTGTGGGCATTGAATCCCTTGCAAGCTTGCTCGATTTGCTCGGCCAGCTCGCGCGTGGGCGAGATCACGACGACGCGGATGCCCTTCCGTGGTTGGGCGAGCAAGCGGTGCAGGATCGGCAGCATGAATGCGGCGGTCTTGCCGGTGCCGGTCTGGGCGGTGGCGAGGACGTCGCGCCCGTCGAGCGCGGGCGGGATGGCGCCGGCTTGCACGGGCGTCGGGTCGGTGTACCCGAGTTCCTTGATCGCACGGAGCAGCAGGGGGTTTAGGCCGAGGGCTTGGAAAGGCATGGCGACTCCGTCGGCCAAAACGGAGATTGTAGCGGAAGACGGCGAGCGGGGCTTACTCGTTCACCCGCTTCAAGTAATAGATCGTCGCCGTGGGGCCCGGTTCGAGTTTCGCGGGAAGCTCCACCTTCATATCGACGAAGCAGACCTTGAGCGAATCACCCTCGAGTTCGTACAAACAGCGCCACTCCGTCTTTTCCGGGCCGTTGAGCCACTTCATCCGCCGCGGAGTCGCTTTCGGATCGAGGGCGAACTGGGCGGGCATTTCGCTTTCGCCGTGGGAAATCCCGCAAGTGCCGTCGGCGCCGAAGCGAAATGAAGTGTTGGTGTCGCCGCGATCCACCGCGCCGCCGCGTATCGAGAGGCCTTCCATCTTCCACGTCCCCAAGATTCGTCGGCCGTCATTCGCCCGCACCAATTCTTTGGGAACGGGTGCGGCCAACAGCGCACCGGCGGCGAGCGCGAGCACCAAAAAAAGTGGGAACGACCGCATGGCACCGACTCCGGCCAATCGATGGAGATTGAGTGTGCCGGAAGCGGGGATGGCTGTCAATCAACTTCGCGGTCACTTCGACCCGTTCACGATCCGCGTCGCTTGTTCTTCGCGCAACGGCTGGGCCAAATAGCTCGCTTTCACTTCGGCTTTCACACGGGCGTCCCCGGCTTTGGCGGCTTCCACTTCCACCAGCATCGTCGCGCTGCCGCCGGCGGGGATTTCGAGCACCGTCGGAAAGGTCACGCGGTTCCCCTCCGGTCGGACGCTCTCTTTGTTCGCCCCGGTCGCTTTGATGTTCGCGTATTCCTCGGGCACGTCCACCGTCACGATCACTTGCTTGGCCGGCCCGGTGCCGCGGTTGCGAACGATGACCTTGTACCCGGCGCGGCGACCGACGGGCACGCTGGTCGCCGGGTCGGCGAGTTCGAGCGTCAACGCGGGCTGGCCGATGACGCCGACGGACCAATCGCCCTTCGCGGTCAGGCCGGCTTTCTCGGAATCGGTGTTCACCCGGCTCGTCGCGGTCGCCACGATCTTCTCCGGCTCGGCCTGCTTGCCCGCCGTCAGGCTCATCCGCAGCGTCTTCTTCTCGCCGGGGGCGAGCGTGCCGATTTGCCAAGAGACGCCGTCGCTGCTCGCGGGGATGGTGCCCGCGTTGTCGGCTTGCTTCGCCATGAGCGCCCGTGGCAAGCTCGCCTTCACCGCGACGTTCGGCAGCGAAGTTTCCCCCGAATTCGTCAAGCGCACTTCGTAGGTGCCGTCTTCACCGGGGACGAGTTTGTCCGCCCCGAACATGGCCACCGTGAGTTCGCTGCGGCGCACGTCGATGATCGTCTCGGCCGATTCGCGCAGGCCGCCGTCGCCGGTGACGCTGATGCGCACCTTCTGTTTGCCCGACTGTCGGGCGATCAACGGCACGTCCATTTTCTTCGTCTGCCCGGCGAGGATCGTGCCGACGGTCACCTCGATGTCATTCTTGCCGGTGTCGTGCTCCAGACCGCCATCGAAGTTGACCCACGCAGTTGCGTTCTCGATCGGCACGCCGCTCGGGTTGGTGACGGTGAAGCCGACGGGGATGCGGTCCCCGGTGGACGCCGCGGCGGGTGGATCGACGCTCAACTTCAGCGCGGCGTTGCCGACTTCGAGGGTGCCGGTGGCGCGGGAGTTCAATCCGTCCTCGGTGTTGGCGTAGGCGGTCGTGGTGAAACTCCCCTTGCGCGTCGGCTTGACCATCACGCGGAATTCTTGCTTCTGCCCCGCGGCGATACCGCCGCTGGTCCACGACACATCGCGGCCGGTGCGGACGCTCGGCGTCGGCTCCGCGCTCACGAATTCCAGTCCCTCCGGAAGCTTGGCTTGGACGTTGACCGGTGAACCCTCGGCGGCACCGGGGTTCGACGCGATGATGCTGATGCTGCTTTCGCGATCCAACCCCGCGACCTTCGGCCCTTGCACTTCGACCGCCAACTTCGGCGCACCCCACTCCACGGCCGTCATCGTGCGTCCCACGACCGTTCCCGGCCCGACGCCGTTCGGATCGGGTTTGAGAATCTCCACGGCGATGTTTGTCTTGCCCGCCGTCGGCCGCGGTTGAACGACGCGCACACCGGCCCGCCCATCGGGATCGGCGGTGATGTCGACTTCGTTCTGACCGGATCGGGCGCCAGCGACAACGCCGGCGCCAGTGCTCGCGATCAACTCGGCGGGCGCTCCGGAGACGACGCGGTAGCGCACTTTCACATCGGCCGGGTTCAAGCCCGCTTGCTCGGCGAGCCGAGTGACGGTGGTGTTCAGCGACGCTTCCCCGCCGTAACGCGCGGTCGCCGGCGGCGGGAAGGAGAACTCGGTGTCGCTCCAGACGAGCTTCACGAACGCCCGGCCCTTCTCCCAATCGAAGACCTCCGGCGCGTAGACCGTGACGGTCGTTTCCCCCGGCACCGCCGAGCTGACGACGCACCACGACTGCCCCGGATAGACCGTGAAGTCGTCCTTCGGATCTTTGTTGCCGCGCGTGATGCAATGCTCGAGGTAGTCCGTGTAGCTCACGGCGTACTTGTTATCGACCTTGTACCCGCGGCCGTGCGAGAAGCCCGATTCGTCCACTTCAACAATGTTCCCCGGCCCGTCGATGACCCACTCGACCCGGCGGCCGCGGCGGGGTTGGCCGTCCTTGTCGTAGACCGTCGCGACTAGCACCTGCTGGGTTTTGGTGGCGTTGGTGCAGCTCGTCGGCGTGACATCGACGCGGACGGCTTTGGGGTCGAAGTCCTTGAAGTAGCTCCGCCCCGGCGGCTTGGCGTGCGTCCGATCCAGCGGCCCACTGAAGCCGAAGCTCGGCAAGTAGGTCGGGCTGTAGGCGCAGCCCGACCCGGCGAGCAATAGCACGGCGATCAGTGGGACGAGTCGGCGAATCATGGGGGCGCACTCCGGGATACGGCGCGGCCATACCCGCAAGCCGGGCCGGGGTGCAACCCGAAGTGGTCTGTCCAGCGCGACACCCCACACCCCCCTCTGGACAGACTCAATATTTTCTGGACAGACCGAAGTTTTCTGGACAGACCAAGCCCGCCTAGGACTTACGGCGAGTGCCACAAGGGGGGGTCGGCTGGACAGACTGAAGACGACGGGCGACGCGACGAATGGTATTATGCCCACACGAGAATCCGACCCATTTCGGAATAGCCACCATGCCCCTCTTCCGCTTCGCGCTGTTGGCCGCTCTCGCCGCCGGCGTCGTCTTCGGCGCGCCGGACGAACCGAAGAAACTGGTTCCGAAGTTCAAGCTCGGCAAGGACACCACCTTCGTGGACGGGCCGCTCGACAAGGACGGCTACATCGATTACGAGGCGGCGCTGAACGAGCGGTTGAAAGGGAAGATCACCCCGGAGACGAACGCGGTCGTGCTTCTGATGAAGTGCTTGGGGCCGAAGCCGGAGGGCACGGCGTTGCGCGCGGATTTTTTCAAATTGCTCGGGATCGCAGCGCCGCCGGAGAAGGGGGATTACCTCGTCGGAGAAAGCTACTTCCGCGACACACCCGACAAACTTTTGCCCAAAGGCTTTTCGGCGTTGGAGGATCGCCTCCGGCTACGGCCTTGGAAGCCGGCCGATGCCCCGAAGCACGCCGAGTGGTTGAAATTGAATGCGAAGCCGCTGGCGATGGCCTTGGAAGCCTCGAAGCGCAAGGAGTACTTTCATCCGGTCATGGCGCGGAAGCCGGACGGGAGCAAAAATCAATTGCTCGCGTTCTCGATGGCGACGGTGCAGAAGTGCCGCGAGATCGCTTGGGCGTTGTCGATTCGGGCCATGTTGAAACTGGGCGACGGACAAATCGACGGTGCTTTCGCCGACATTCTGGCCATCCACCGCCTCGGGCGGTTGGTGTCGCGCGGGGCTTCCCTCCTCGACTTTCTGGTCGGCGTCGCCCTCCAATCGCTCGCCCACAGCGGCGAACTGGCGATCTTCGAACACGGCCGACCGACTGCGGAGCAATCGCTGGCGTATCGGAAGGAGTTGGCGAAGTTAGCGCCGCTGGCGAATATCGCGGATGCGATCGGCCAGTACGAACGATTCACGTTCTTGGACACGATCCAATCCATGCCCCGCGACGGCTTCGACGAGATCCCCGGCGAGAAAGACTTCAAAGGTTTGACACCGGAAGAGTTCGCCAAAGTTTTGGACTACGAGTCGATGATGCGACTCGGCAATCTGTGGATCGACAAGTTCGTGAAGGTCCTTCGCAAACCGTCGAGAGCGGAGCGATCCGCGGCGAAAGAGTTGGGCGATGATCTCGATAAACTAATCGGCCAGAGACGGGATACGGACATCAAAAAACTGCTGAAAGGCGACACCGAGAAACTGCGGTCCGCCGTCAGCGAGCGAGTCGGCTTGGTCTACCTCGGCCTGCTCCTGCCCGCAATGCAGAGAATCTCCGACTCCGCCGACCGCGCCGAGCAGATCCACCGCAACGGCCTCCTCGCCGCCGGGTTGGCGGCCCACTTCGCGGATCACAAGAAGTACCCCGACAAACTCGCCGACCTCGTCCCCAAATACATCGCCGAGGTGCCGGGCGACGTGTTCAACGAGAAGCCGCTCGTCTACAAGAAGTCCGACACCGGCTACCTCTTCTACAGCGTTGGCATCAACGGGAAGGATGACGGTGGAAAGTTTTACTCCGACGAGCCGCGCGGCGACGACCTCGGCGTGAGGATGCCGCGGAAGTGAGTGGGTTTCGGTGCCTCCCATCAATTGGGTGTGCAACTAGATTTTGACATCGGGCCGTCTTTCCGGCTGATTGCTGAAAGCTGAAAGCTGACAACTGTCCCATCCCAAATTCGGTGAAACGAGACAGCGATCAGCAATCAGCGATCAGTTGTCAGCAAACCCCTACCTTTCGGTGTTTCGGCGGTTGCCACAATCCCTTGCCGCGCCCCCCATCAATTTTCTCGCTTCATCCCGCCGCCGAGATGTGCTACTCTTTCCTTCCCTCCCCCCAGCCGCAGGGCTTCGCCGATGCTCTCCATTCCCGCCCGCCCCGGCATCAGTCGCCGCGCCGCGTTGCAAATCGGTTCGCTCGGCGCCCTCGGGTTGAGCCTGCCCCAATTGATGCAGGCCCAAGCGAAGCAGCCGACCACGGCGAAGAAGAAGTCGATCATTCTCATTTGGCTCGACGGCGGGCCGAGCCAACTCGAAACCTACGACCCCAAGCCGGATGCCCCCGCCGAGTACCGCGGCCCCTTCGGCGTGGCCAAGACCAAAACCCCCGGCGTCGCCGTGTCGGCCCTCATGCCCGAAACGGCCAAGCGCTTCGACAAGCTCGCCCTCATCCGTTCGGTTCACCACGACACCGGCGACCACTTCGCCGCGGGGCACTGGATGACCACCGGCCGCTTCGGCTCGACTTCTATCAACCAAGCGCAAAAGTACCCGTCGGTCGGGTCGCACATCGCCAAGGCGCACGGGCCGAACAACCCCGGCCTGCCGGCCTACGTCGGCCTGCCGTCGGCTCAGACGATCTACCTCTTCCCCGGCTACATGGGCGCGGCCTACCTCGGCGGCGCCTACAACCCCTTCGACGTGAATCAGACCGAGCGCTACCTCGGGGCCAACGACACGCGGCCGGTGCGATCCCCCGCGTGGCTGAGCGGCACTAAGAACAACCTGACGAGCGAACGAGCCCGCCTGCTGAGCCAATTCGACACCATGCGCCGCGACGTGGACAAGACCGGCATCGCCGATTCGATGGATCAATTCCAGCAGCAGGCGGTCGATTTGATCCTCGGTAACAAGGCCCGCGCGGCGTTCGACATCGACAAGGAAGACCCGCGCTCGGCCGACCGCTACGGCACCTCGGCTTGGGCCCGCTACACCATGATGGCCCGGCGGCTCGTCGAAGCGGGCGTGACCTTCGTCACCGTGGACATGCCGCATTGGGACGACCACTCCAGCATCGAGAAGAGCCACGGCATGAAGGTGCCCGTCGTGGACCGCGCGGTGAGTGCGCTGCTCGACGATCTCGAAGAGCGCGGCCTGCGCGACGATGTGTTGGTCGTGGTGATGGGCGAGTTCGGCCGGACGCCGCGAATCAACACGGGCCAACCGGGGATTCCGGTGCCGGGCCGCGACCATTGGGGCAACGCGATCAGCGTGATGATGGCCGGCGGCGGCTTGAAAGGTGGCGTGGTCGTCGGCAAGACGAACTCCAAGGCCGAGTACCCGGTGGAGCGGGCGCTCAAGCCCTCGCACATTTTGGCGACGATGTACTCGGTGATGGGACTAGACCCGAAGCAGACGTTCAAGGACCACGGCGGCCGCCCGCACCCGATGCTCGACGACGGCGAGCCGATCGCGGAGTTGATGTGAGGCGAGCGAACAGCCGCCATCGCGGCTGTGCCGGCGGGCAAATGCACCGGGGTTCGCACTCCGGAACGGCGGCCACTACCGGCGGCGGATTCAGGAGTTCCCCGATGTCGGCGTGGTCGGCGGGCGTGCCGTAGACCATTACCTTGGAATCGCCGATCACCAGCGTCTTCACATTGCTCCCTTTGAACTCGACCGACGCCATGATCCGTTTGGCGGTCGCTTCGGCATTCGCGGGCACCTCGTAGGTTTTCCAAAGTGGCTCACCGGTGGGACGGAGCTTCGGCCCTTGGTCGATCTCGCGCAGGAGCGCTTGCGCGGCGACGAGCTTACTACTCGGCCCGGTGACGATAATCGTGTTGGTCGCGTCATCGACGGTAATTTGCACGGTGGCATAGCGCTTTTCCGAGTTCGCCGGTGCCGCAATGCCCTCGGGTAAGGGCACATTGGATTCGACTTTGGTTTTGATGTCTCCGAGCAAGGTGGCGAGTTTGCGGGCGGCCACACGTGCTCGAACATGCTTGCAAATGTAGGTGATTTGATCGGAGCCCCTGTCCGGTTGTTCGTTGACAAAACTCAAGATGTTGCGGATGTTCTTCACCCGGTCCACGACGATGAGTTGATTCGTGCCGAACGCCGTCACGTCG
>JANOSQ010000381.1:0-4684 GCA_031415915.1 Fimbriiglobus sp.
ACCGTTCACCGGGTAAACGCCTAAAATTCAGGGACCTTATCGCTCAATTTCACATATTCGAGTCGAATTTGTCTCAAATATGTATGTTCGGAACTCGAAATCGCCTGAAAAACAGCGGCAAAACCCAGTGAACGGTTACGATCGGGCTACTGCTCCCGGCAGTCCAGCGTGTGCGCGAAGCGGCGGCGCGCTTGAAGTGCCAGAACAATCTAAAGCAGATTTCGCTGGCGACCCACAGCTACGCGAGTTCGAACGATGACAATTTGCCCACACTCGACGGCGATCCAACCCCGGAATATCACCCGGCGATGGGACGGTGGGGCATGCGCCTGAAAGACATCTGCTTTCCCGCGCTCCTAACCCATTTGGGTTATCCCAACGATGAATACGGCAATCGTCCGTTCACGCTTGCGCATGTCCGCGAATACATCGGACCTTCGGATCCGTCGCAATCGCAGGAGAATACCGCCAGAACATCTTGCGCGGTGAATGCCCAACTTTTCGACAGCAGGCCCTCGCTGAACCGGAGTTTCTCGGACGGCCTCAGCAACATCATTCTGAATGCCGAACGCTATGCTCAGTGCGGCAAAAACATCCTCAGCTATCGACAAAATAAGGTCGGCTTTCCCTCACCGGGCCGCCGCCCCACGTTCGCCGACGGCGGACCGTTGTTGAAGGATTGAACGAGCGCGACGTTTATCCGATCACCATCGGAAACCCTCCGACGACCCTTCCGAGCCGGGCCGGTGCCACTTTCCAAGTGCAGCCCCTCGTTTGGAAACAACAATACACCAACACCCCCACTCCGATTCCCCCGAACGGGTGCGACCCCGCGTTGCCGCAGACGCCGCACCGGGCCGGGATGTGCGTCGGCATGGCCGACGGCAGCGTGCGTACCATCAGCGGTTCCATTTCTCCCGCGACGTTCTGGGCCATGGTCACCCCCGCCGGCGGGGAAGTGCTCGGCATCGATTGGTGATCGATCAGCCAAGCTTTGTCATCGCCAACGCGGGAGCTTGCAGTGCGGAAGCGCTCCGCAATTCGAATCCCCCGATTCGCAACGCTTCGGCGAACTCGGGTCGGTTGAGCAATTCGAACTCCCGCTGGCGGCGGTGGAGTTGACCGTCGGTCAAGCTGCCGTCGCGGCCGTCGATGGTGGTGTCGAGCCATCCCGGATGGCACGTCAATTCGACGCATCGACCGGGTGCGGTGGCCAGCCAATCGGCGAAGAATCGATCGCGGTGAACGAACGGGGGATCGGTGATCCCGATGAGCCACTCGGCGCCGGGGAAGCCCTCGGCCGCTTGGAGATTTGCGGCCCGTCGGCCGAATCGCGCGAGTGCGAATCGTTTGACTCGTGCGCCGCGGATGCCGGTCAACGTTCGCAGCGGTTCGACGACGCGGCGGAGGAACGGCTTGGGTTCCACTTCGCTCAAGACACTCCGCAAGGCTCGCCCGACCGGGCCGAAGATATGGACGTGATGGTGGGCGTTCACGTTGGCGGGCGGCTCGCCGACGAGATCGAGGTAGCGGTGCAATTGGGCGCGGAACTCGGCTTCGATTTCGGATTGTCGAATGCGCCCGCGGATCATCCGCTTCAAGAACTGACCCAACTTCAAGAAGCGTCCGTCGGTGCCGACGAGCGAGGGGATCGCTTTCGCATCGAGGATCGGGGCATCGAGCGTCAAGCACGGGTGCCAGCCGAGTTCGACCGGGCAACCTTGTTTGCGCCATTCATCGACGCCATCCGCCGCGAACGGTGAATTGGCGAGCAACACGGTGGAGGTGACGACCCCGCGCTGGGCGAGTTCGAGAATTCCCCGGCTGGTGCTCGGGCCGATGCCGAAGTCGTCGGCGGTCACGAGGAAGGTGCGAGAAGTTCCGAGTTCCAAGTTCCGAGTTCCGAGTTTGAAGATTAGGCCGCTTGGGTCTGCCGCACGCGCACTTCGATTTCAGCCGGAGCCGGGTAGCCCGTTTTCGGCCAACGCCGGCGGATGCGCCAGAGTTCGCGGATCATGCGGATCACGGTTTTCAAGCCGCCGGTACTGGTGGACGCGTCGGCGTATCGGACGCAGACCGACATTTCCGTCATGGGGATGCCGTAACGGGCGCATGCCGTGAGCAATTCGCAATCGAAGCCGAAGCCGTCGCATTTCAAGTTGGGCAACACGCGTTCGGCTACGTCGGCGGTCATCCCTTTCAAACCGGCTTGCGTGTCGGTGAGAGCGAGGGGCAACACCAAGCGGGCGAAGCTGCTGAAGACGCAGCTCTGGCGCCGGCGTCGGGAAATGTATTTCAAATGCCGAACGGGCACGAGCACGAGGCTATCGGGGTGATCCCGACTCCCGACGGCGAGCCGGGCACCGCGTTGGAGTTCGTCGGCCAAGCGGGCGATGTCGTCGAAAGAATAGGCGAGATCGACATCGGTGAAGACGCGCACCGAGCCGGTCGCGGCCAGCATGCCGACGCGGACCGCGTGGCCCTTGCCGCGGTTCTGAGAGTAACTGATGACCCGCAACCGATGGTCGCCGGCTTCGATCCGCAACGATTCGAGCAGTTCGGGCGTGCCGTCGGTGCAGCCGTCGCAGACGAAGATGACTTCCCACGGGTCGGGCCGCACCGCGATGAAATCGCGCACCGATTCCCAAGTGCGCTCGACGATGGGACCGGGGTTGTACGCGGGGAAGACGAGACTGATCACGGTTGCAAGTTCCCTCCTTCACCCAATTTACGGAACTTCTCGGGCAACGTCTTGAGGTGGCCGAATCTTTAGGGGCGCTCGATCGGGAAGGTAACTCATCGTGCCGGAAGTGTAAACAGCGATATGCGTTGAGCGGAGTATCGACCTCCGCTCAACGCCTTGTCGAACTCACCCGCAGGAGCTGCAGCCTTGCTTGGCGGACTTGCAGCCCATCGCGCTGATGGCGGTGAGGGCGGCGACGGCGACCAGCAGGGCGAAGAAGAACTTGCGCATCGGAACCATCCTTGGAAGGGGGAAGCGGCCACTTCTCCCGCCGTGCGGATCATCGCACGATTCGGGGAAGTGCTGCATTCATCGGGAATTCCGGCATCCGCCAGCGGACGATTCCGGCGATTCGCGGTTGAAACCGGCCGCGAAATTCGGATCGTACCGAAACGTCCGGTTATACAGAGGCTTCAATTGCCCCACCGATTGAGGTGCTCCTTCATGCCCCCGCCCGAACGGATTTGGCTGCTTCGCCACGCGGAAACGACGGCTCCGCACGTTTTCAACGGCTCCGAGTCCGACGTGCCGCTGAGCGAAACCGGGTTCGCCCAAGCGGAAGCGCTCGGCGCATGGTTCGCGGCGGAACGGCCCACGGCGGTGGTCTCTTCCACGATGATCCGGGCGATTCAAACGGCCGTGCCCATCGCCCGGGAGTGCGGGGTGGCCCACACGCACGAACATTTGCTCCGCGAACGGAGCATCGGCCCCATGAGCGGGCAAGCGTTCCACGCGACCCAAGGACCTTGGGGGGACACCGTCCGGGAATGGTCGGCGGGCAACACGGCCTACACCACGGTCGGGGCCGAATCGTTCGACGACTTGAAACTCCGTTTGCATCTCGGTTGGGATCGCGTCGTCCAAGCCCATCCGAACGGCCGGGTGGTCGTCGTGGCCCATGGAATCGTTTGCAAAGTGCTGCTGTTGACGCTTTTGAAGGGGTGGGATGTCCGCAGTTGGGAGAAGATCGGCCGCGTCGCCAACGCCTCGGTGTCCGAACTCGTCCCGGCCGATGACGGGCTATGGCACGCGGAGCGGTTATTGGTGCTTCCGGAAGGGGTTTCGTCCCTGGCCCGCGTCCCCCAAACTCCCGGAATCGTGCGATCCGAAGCGTGAGCGAATTGCTATTGACACTTCAATGAAACTCCGCATTTTCTAGCCTTCATATTTTTCCGCTTCGGATGAAGTGCTACAACCGGCGCGGCCGATACCTCTTCGCAGACAGGTGTGTTCGCTCGCGATTCCGGGGACGGTTTCCATGACCAGCCAAGACGTGTTCGCACCCCCGGCCCCGCCCCAAGCCCTGAGCGAGAACGACGCCCTCCGCCAACAACTCCTGCAAGCCCAGCGGTTGAGCAGCGTCGGCGAGTTGGCCTCCAGCGTCGCCCACGAGTTCAACAACATCCTCGCCACCATCATCAACTACGCGAAGATCGGCAGCAAGAATCAGAACGCGGCCTCGCAAACGCAAGCCTTCGAGAAAATCCTCCGCGGTAGTCAGCGGGCGTCCGGCATCGTCAACAGCATGCTCGGCTTCGCCCGCAACAACTCGATCCAGCGCGAGCGGACCGACATCGTCTCGCTCGTCGAGGAGGTCTTCCTGCTCACCGAGAAGGACCTGGGCAAGCACCGCGTCCAACTCGACAAGAAGTTCCACGGCCGGCCGACGGCCATCGTGGTTCCGGGGCAGATCGAGCAAATCCTCGTGAACTTGGTCATCAACTCCCGGCAGGCGATGCCCAACGGCGGGCGGATGCGGGTCGAAGTCGGCGAGAACCCGGCCGGGGACACGGTCGAAATCAAGATCGCCGACAACGGCGTCGGCATCTCGCCGGAGAACCTGCGCCAAATCTTCGAGCCGTTCTTCACCACGAAGGCCCCCGACGAATACGGCCGCGGCGGCACCGGCTTGGGCCTGAGCGTCTGCCGGCAGATCATCGA
>JANOSQ010000382.1:0-13533 GCA_031415915.1 Fimbriiglobus sp.
ACAACCCCCGCGGGGCGTTTTCATCACCCGAACTGTTTCATTCTTCCCCCCCGCCCCCGGCTGTGCGGGTTCGGGGCCGGGGGTGAGGGTTTTTGAAACAAACACCCACACCCCAAACCCCGCCCCCGCAGAGCCGGGAGAGGGGGGCATGAAAGAAACATTGCGGGTCATCCCACGGCCCCGCCGAGATTGACCATCCCGCCGTAGCGGCGGTCGCGCGCGGCGAACGCCCGGCAAGCCTCGTGGAGAGTCCCCGAATCGAAGTCGGGCCAGCACTTCGGCGTCACCCAAATCTCGGAGTAGGAAATCTGCCACAACAGATAATTGCTGACGCGCATCTCGCCGGCGGTTCGCACCAACAAATCGGGGTCGCGCATGCCGGCGGTGTAAAGCGAGTTCGAAATCGCGTCGTCGTCGATGTCGGCCGGTTCGAGGTCGCCGTTGCGCACCCGCACGGCCAGCGTGCGCATGGCGTCGACAATCTCCGTCCGACTGCCGTAGTTGATGGCGAGGCAGAGCGTCAGGCCGGTGTTGGCGGCGCTCAACGCAATACTGCGATCCATCTCGGCTTGCACATCCGCGGGAATCCCTTCGCGGCGGCCGATGACGGTGAAGCGGATGTTTTCGTCGAGGATCAACTGCCGTTCGTCGAGGAGATACTGCTTCAACAGGGCCATCAGGAAGTCGATTTCGGGCTTCGGGCGCTTCCAGTTCTCCGCGCTGAAGCAGTAGAGCGTGAGTTGCTCGACCCCTAACTGGCAGCACTCCGTCACCGTGGCCCGCACGACATCGGCGCCCTTCAGGTGGCCGGCGATCCGTTCGTCGCCGCGCTCCACGGCCCAGCGGCCGTTGCCATCCATGATGATGGCGATGTGCCGAGGCAGGCGGTCGGGATCGACACCGACCCCCCGGCAATACGCAACGCTGTCGTGATCCTTCGACGGCATGGCTACTTCATGTGAATAGTTTGAGCGCGATCCGGCCCCACCGACACGACCGACACCGGCAGACCCACCAACTCTCGAATGCGATCCACGTACATCCGCGCCGCGGCGGGGAGGTCACTCGGCTTGCGGCAGCCGGTGATGTCTTCGCTCCAGCCGGGGAGCGTTTCGTATTCCGGTTCGCATTGATCGAGTTCGGCCGCGTCGCTCGGGAAGTGCGTGATCCGTTCCCCGCGGAGCATGTAAGCCCGGTTGATCTTCACTTCTTTCAACCCGCTCAGAACATCGAGCAGCATCACCGTGACTTCGTCCGCCCCGGCCAGTGCGGCCGTGTAACGCAAAGCCACGGCGTCGAGCCAACCCGTGCGGCGCGGCCGGCCGGTGACCGTGCCGAACTCCCGGCCGATCTTGCGGATTCGCTCGCCGATGCCATCGGGGCCGTCGTTCAATTCGGTCGGGAATGGCCCGCGACCCACCCGCGATGTGTAGGCCTTGATGACGCCGATGATCCGCGTGAGGTGCCGGGATGGGATGCCCGTGCCCGTCCAAATCCCCGAGGGCAGGCTGCTACTGCTGGTGACGTACGGGAAGGTGCCGTGGTCGATGTCGAGGAGCGACCCTTGGGCCGCTTCGAAGAGCATTTCTTTCCCGGCTGCGAGACCGTCTTGTAAGAGCCGCGTCGTATCCGCGACGTGCGGCCGAAGACGCTCGGCGTAGCCGAGGTATTCGTCCGCCAATTGGTTCGCGTCGAACGCTTTACCGCCGAACGCACCGAGGAACTTGTTCTTGAACGGGACAATTTGACGGAGGCGGTTTTGCAAGTGGTGGGCGTGCAGCAGTTCGCCGATGCGGATCGCGTGGCGCCGGCCGACCTTATCTTGGTAGCACGGCCCGATGCCGCGGCCAGTGGTGCCGATCTTGGAATCTGCGTCCGCTTCGGCGAGGCGCTCTTCTTCCATGTGGTACGGGAAGATCACGTGGGCGTGATCGCTCAGAACGAGGTTCTTCCCGACCGGCACACCCGCGCTCACGAGTTGATCGACTTCTTCCATGAACCGCGGCGGATAAACCACGAGCCCGTTACCGATCACCGAAGTCACGTGCGGCTTCAGGACGCCCGTCGGCAACAGGGAGAGTTTGAAGGTGCGGTCGCCCCAGACGACCGTATGACCGGCGTTGGCCCCGCCGTTGTAGCGCACCACGAATTGCTGCGAATCGCTCAGGAGATCGACGATCTTCCCTTTGGCTTCGTCGCCCCATTGCAGACCGACGACACACGTTGCGGGCATACGAACCTTCACCGAGTGAATAGCGGGCGAGACTTCGTCAGACTCCACGTTACCCCGGCCGGGGGCCGCGTCAAGGGAGACGGGGCTGGCAAATCTTTCCTGCGCATTCGTGTCGTTCGATGGAGTCGGGTTGCCCGTACTTATTCCACGAGGTTTGCGTCGAAAAAGGGTTCTGCAATTCATCCCCACCAGACTTGTTCCAACGCCTTCGAGACCGGGCCGGGCCACGGGTAGTCGACCGTGTCAACCCGGCTGACCCCGGCGATGCCGAAGGCGGAACCGGTCAGCAGCACTTCGGAAGCGCGGGCGAACAAGGCGATCCAATCGCCGCCGGATTCTGCAAAAGGCAACTCCAACTCCGCGCACTTTTCCGCGGCGATTTGCAACCCGATCGATTCCAGTACCGTGTCGCGGCGCGGCCGGAGTACGACCCCATCGACTACTGCCAACACGCTGCCGATGGCGGTGTCGGGCGCGCCGCCGAACTGATCGACGAGCGCCGGGACGTTCTCCGGCCGAGTGCGCCGTTGCGCCGCGAGGCTCCAATGCAGCCGGCTGCGGTGCTTGATGCCCGGCGGAACGATGCCGCCCTCGACGCGCGGGAGCACCCCGACGATTTCGAGCTTGGCGCCTTCGTCGAAGAATCGCCGGTAGCGGGCGAGGGGGAGCGGGAACGCATGCATCCCCACCGTCGCCGGGCCATTCGTCGGGGTTCCGGCCATGAATCCGAAGGGGCCGGGCGTGGCGAAGGTGATGAGCGCACACTCGGTTCCCGGCGCGGCGAGCGGCCGCTCGGCGGCGAGGATCGCTTCGGCGGCCGCGGTGAGTTCCGAGTCGGAATAGGGCAACTCGATTTCGCAGATCGCGCAATCGTGCCGCAGGCGGGCGAGGTGATCGGGCCAGCGGAACAGCGTTCCGCCGTGCGTCCGGCAGTAGTCGGTGATGGTCGTCCCCGCCACGAACCCGGCGTCGTTGAAGGCGAGCGCGAGTTCGGAGCGGGGAATCAGCCGGCCATTGAGGAACGCGATCACGGCTTGTTGCGCTTGAGTTCGATCACCGTCTTCACCGTCTTGCCGTTTTCGACCACGGCGGTCGCCGCGCCGGAGACGCCGGTGGTGGTGTCGGTCTTGCCCGTCTTCACGGTGTACGGGCCGGGGGCGACTTTCTCGAACTTGAACTTGCCGAAGGCTCCGGTGGTCGCTTCGCCTTTGGGTTTCCCTTCGCCGTCGGCGAGGGTCACGACGAGGCCGATCTGCGGGCGTTCGCCGATCATCACTTTCCCTTCGATGGTGCCGCTCGGGGCCGGCGGATCGACGAGTTCCACCTTCTGGGTTTCGACCGAGGTATTGCCGACTTCGTCGGTCACGGCGACGCCGATGGTGATCTCGCCCCGCTTCATCGGGTCGAGGGGCATCAGGCCGATCCATTCCGGCGTGAGGGTTTTGGTCTTCGCGTCCACGACTTGTTTGCCGGGGATCTTCGGCCCTTCGGGGAGTTTGCCATCTTCTTGGAGTTCGCCCAAGAAGAAGACCGCCTTGACGACCTTCGTGTCGTTGTCTTGGAGCGCGACGCTCACGGGCAGCGGGGTTCCCTTGATGTGTTGGGCGGGCAGCTTGAGGAATTTCACGTCTTCCGGGGCCGTGGCATCGACGCTGACCGAGAAGGCGTCCGACTTGGCGATCTCGGTGCCCCCGGCCGACTTCAACACCGTCACGATCTCGAGCCGGCCGCGGCGTTCGCTGAGGTCGAGCGGGACGATCCAATCGGCGCTGCGGTTCGCGATGGCGAATCCTTGGTCGATCTTCCCGGCGAGTTCGATCCAGACTCGCTCCTGCCGGCTGCCCTTCAGCGGGATGATCTCTTTGTTGGCCGCGGTATCTTCGCTCGCGGCTTGGCGAATTTGGACTTCGAGGTTCGCATTGTCCGGCGCGTTGTCGGTTTCGAGTTTGATCGCGAACGCGGCCGTCGGGCGCGTCACCGTCTTCGGCGCGAGAATCCGCACGAGTTGCTTGTCGAACTTCTGCCAGTCTTCTTTGTTCACGACGCCTTTGGTTTCCGACGTGTAGATGAACGCTCGACTGATGCCGTCGATGGACACTTCGGCCCGGATCGCGTCGCCCATTTTCTGGACGTTGCCGAGGAGAATCACCGATTTGTTCACGGTCGCGGCGTCGTCCAAGGCGATGGTGCGGCGGTACACCCCTTCGCGGAGCATGAGGGTGGGGGCGTTGAGCGTCGGCGGGAAGCTGAGCTGCACGGTCGCTTCGCCGCTCGCCTTGCCGGCGATGGCCTCGGCCGGCACGCGGATCTGCGCCGCTTCGACCTTGTCATTCGGTACGACGAGGCTCGGCTTCGTGATGCTCAAATACTGGCTCGGCTTCAACAGAGACACGGAGCAGACGCGGCCCAAATCTTGATTGTCCTTACCGGGGACGGGGTTGCCCTCTTCGGTGAGCAGACGGAGCACGAAACGGAAGCCGTCTTTGCCTTGGATCAACTCCTGCCCGGCGGGAACTTCGACCTTGGGGGGCGTCGGCGCGGCAACGGGTGCTGCCGCCGGCACGACGGCGACCGCCGGCGCTTCCGGGGCCGGTTTCGGGAAGCGGACGCGCTTCCATTTCTCGCCGTCGATGGTGACTTTGACGCGCGCCGAGAGCGAGCCTTTCGGCTCGGTGCTCAGTTCGACGAGGTACGTCTTCAATCCCTTGGCCGGGTTTTTGACGTAGAGGTGGAACTCCCCGCCGCCATTGGGCCGGAGTGCAATGTTCGAGTTGTTGCGGATGATGTCGTTGAGGTCGTCGACCACGTCCTTGGTGCCGGCGTCCGGCGTGAACGTGAAGACGACCTCGTCGCTGAATTTCTGCGCTTGCGCCCAAGCGGGCGCCCCGAATCCGATCAGCGCGGCGACGAGGGCGAAGCGGGAAGCGGTCGTGGTCATGGCCAATCCTTTGCGTGCGGTCACGGGTTCCAGTTTCGGTAGGCGCTCGCTACGGCGTCGAGTTCCTCGGCGGCGTCGCGGGACGCTTTGTCTTTCACGCCGCGCAGCTCGCCCGCTTCGAGGGCGTAGCGCCGGCCGAGCCAGCGGACGAAGTCGAGTTCCTGCTGCCGGCGGTGGCCCGGCTCCGGGTTCGCCCAGGGCCCGTCCAACGGCACGGCGGGGATATCGTCCGGGTGGATCGCCCAACCGATCTCGGCCCGCACCGGGCTCTCCGCCGCCTTGTACTGATTCGGGAGCGCCTTCCGCCCCGCTCGCCGCAGCGTTTGGGCGAAGCCCAGCAGCTCGGCCTTGTTCGCCCACGTCAGCGACCGCGCTCGCGCCGGCCACTTCTCGTCCCCTGCCATCGCCAGGCCATCCGCCCCGTTCCGCGCATCGCGGATCGCGTCGTCCGGCGCCCGAGACGGAATCGGCTTTTGCGGAACCTCGGGTTGCGGGTTCGTCGGCCAACGATCCAACACCTTCTTGGCCGCGGCTTGCGAAGCGACCGCGTGCCGCTGCCGCAAGCCATCGCGTTCCGCCGCCCGTAACCACGGCCACCGCATGGCGACCTCCAACCGTTTCGGGTCGGACTCATCCGCGCCGGCGCGGAGGGCGAGCAGGTTCGTCCGACGGACGTCGAACGAACGGGTCGCTTGTGCGAGTTCGTCCAACTTCGGCAAACCGGCTCCCGCCGGCGGCTGCGCCAAGGTGCGAATCTTCAGATACTGTTCGACCAATCCGGCCCACTCGGTTGCGACCACGAGCGGTGACGGGGCCAATTCGTGGGGGTAGACGGCCGCGAGATCGGCAAGGACGGCACGGCCCTCCTCGATTTCGGCGAAGCTGACTTTCAGCCTCGCCCCCGCATCCCGGACTTTGTCGAAGTCGAGGCGAGTGGAATCGACGATACTTTTGGCGGCGCGGAAGTCCCCCGGCCCGGAATCCGGCGAACCCAGCAGCACCAGCGCATTCCGCCGGGTCGCGTCCAAACGTTCGAGTTCCTTTTGCAACCACGGGAATACGCGCCCTTCGATCGCCGAAGCTTGCTCGGTCGATTTCGACAGGAGCAAGAGCGACAAGATCGTGCCCGCGCCGGCCTTCTCCCACTCGCGGACTTGTTCCGGCGGCAGGTTGGCAATCCAAGTCACGGTGGTCGCTTCGGCGAGTCGATTCCCCGGCGGGACGGTCGCGAGCAGGGCCGCCGCGCGGGAAAGTTGATCCTGGCTGGGGTTCTTCAGGTTCCACACCGCCGAGAAAACCGCACCTTGGATCGCCTCCGGCGAAATCTCCGCGGCTTTCGCGTCGAGCGCCGTCCGGGTCGCCTGCAACGCCATCTGCAACTCTTCCTTCTTGATCGGCTCATCGCTTTGGATCTTCGCCAAGTACGGCCGCAGGGTCGCCGTCGCGCTCGCTTCTTGCGCGGCGGAACCGGGTGCGGCGATCCAGCGGGCGTGCGATTTCTTAGGCGGTTGAAGTGCGGGGAAGGCCTTGGCCGCTTCCGACAATTTCTTCAAAGTCGGGGCGTGGCGATCCCGGATCGCGGCGGGATCGGCGCCCGCGTACCACGCGTCCTCGGCCCGCGTCGCCACGAGCGATTGGTGGTTCAACAAGCGCGGCGCCCGGCGGTGCAGGCCGTCGTTCGTCCAGGTGTCGCGCTCGACCCACGCGGCTTGCAGCCAATCGGGGTAAGCCTCGGCGTCGGTCGATTCGGGCAGCGGCTTGGAAGCCCCGAGCGGAACGGTGACGAGTGGGAAGTCCCCGTCGGGGCCGACGAGCACGGGGAGTTGCCGGCCGTCGGTCGCGGTCAGCGTCGCTTGGCGCGCGTACTGGGCGAACTCTTGGAACGACACCTTTTCATTGGTGGACTTATCGGGGTTCCAACCGTCGGCCCGACCGCCGACGCCTTGGGCCAGCGACAATCCGAACGCGCTCTGCCGCACCGGTCGCAAGAGCGTCGGGCCATCCGTCGGGTTGTTCGCGCTCAGGAGCCAAAGATCTTTGGCGAGGGCACTCTCCGGCAATTTCGCCTGCAAGACCGCGTTCCAATCGTCGGTCGCGATCACCGAGCGGATCGAATTCACGGGGCGAACATCGAGGACGAGCAGACGCGGCGCCGACGATTTGCGCAGCAGCGCGATCAGGTCTTCGACGGGGAGCCAAGTCGTGTCGTCGTCGGGGTCGGCGTCGCCGGGGAGGATGTAGGGGATCCCGTTGCGGGCCGCACCGAGCGCGTTGACGTAGACGACGATCGGCCGGCCCTTCGACTTCGATTGGCTCTCGTCGACGGCCTGCTGAATGGCCCCGACGATGCGGGCCTTCTCTTGATCCGGGAACGCCGGGGCCGTGCGGCCGGGGAACGATTCGAAAAAGGACTTCGCGTCGGACTCGGCGAGCGGGTTCGCGGGCCAGTCGGGGTGTTTGTACTGCGTAATGGGCAGCACCAGCACGACCGGTTCCGGGTCGGCTTTCAGATAGACGAACAGACCCGCGATGGCACCGGCCAACCCGGCCACCACGAACGCCGCTAGTACCCAGCGGCCGACGCCTCCCCGCGCGGCCGGGCCGCGCGCCGGCTTCGGTACCGCGCCTCCGGCGCCGCGCCACGCATCCTGGGGACGATCCTTCTGGGCCATGGCTACTCTTTCGTTTCGGTCAGCGTGATGCGACTGGAGAAATCGTAGATTTCGAGCGGCCGGTCCGGGAACGAGACCTTCGCGGCGCGGTCGGCCTTGCGGGCGTGATCGCGGAGCGCGCCCACGGCGAAGAGTTCCAGCTTCTGCGTCGAGCTGAAGTCGTCCGGGGCGAGCGGGCCGAAGCGGGCCGTGTAGCGGGCGTGGGCGTCGTAGTACGAGTGCTGCTCTTGCAGGGTCACCAGCTTCGCGTCTTTGTCCTTCCAGCCGCCGGGGCGGAGGAAGACCATCTCGCCCGGTTTGGCGTACTGCAACCGGACCGTGAGGTACTTGGACGGCCCGACGGTTTCGATGGCGAGATCGACCAAATCGACGGCTTGCCCGCGGTCGCTCGCTTGCTTGCGGGCGTTCGCCTTCGACTCCGCGAGGTTCTTCATGTCCACGGTGTACGTCGTCAACGGCAGCGGCACCCCGTCGAGCCAGTAGGCGTCGATGGTCGGCTTGCGGATCGTTTCCGTACCGCGGTTGCGATCCCAATCGATCAAATCGACGCCCCAGGTCGGCGAGATCGTGCCGGGCCGATTCTCGATGCGGATGCGCGGCGGGAGCGTCGCGTTCGCCGGTTGCCCATCGGCGTAGGTCACGTCGAACCAGGCGAAGAGCGGTCGCGGTGCCAAGAGCAGCGGTTGCGTCTTGGTATCGGGGCGGGGTTCGAGGGTCGCCAGCATCGCGAGATCGCGGCTCGTGGTGGTCTCTTTGCCGAAGGCGAACTTCGGGATGCTGAAGTGCAGCGATCCGGGTTGGCTGCGGACGATCCGCTCGTACTCGGGGCTACCCGGCAGATCGTAAACGGCCGCGGGGATCGACAAGAGCAAGTCGTTGGCCTCGGAGCGCGCCCGCAGCAGCACCCGATCGCCCGCGTTCAGTTGGAGGTTCTGCGGGGAACCGAGCCCGAAGAGGTTGTACACCGCCGGATCCAACGCCTTCGACGTGCGGTAAATGCTCTCGCCCGGCAGCGTGACCTTCAATTTATCTTGGAACGATTCACCGAGATAGTTCACGCGCGGCAGCACGGCGGTTTTCAAATCGCGGGCGAATGCCGCACCGCTCTTGGTGCCGATGTGCAACTTCGCGGGCGTCTTGGGCGGCTTGCGGAAGTTCTCGGGGAACTGAACCGATTCCAACTGCTTGACCACGGCGTTCCCGGCCGGGCCGTCGATCCCGAAGAAAACGAGGTGGGCTTCGACGTCATCCGGCGTGTCCCGCAGCGCGGCGATGATAACCTCCGCGGGGGTCTTGCCGCCGTAGGCGTCCGGGACAGCCCCGGGGAATTGCTTGTCGGTCCAATTGTCTTCGCCGTCGGTCAGCACGATGTAGGTGCGGGTACCGGTGAACTTCTCGGGCCAAAACTGGGCGTTGCGATCGGGATGCAGCATCTCGCGGATGCTCCCCGCCAACGGCGTGATCGATTCTTCCGGGGCGAGTTTCACGGCGTTCACGAGCGCCATCTTCTTGTCGAACTGGTCGGCGGTGCCGTCGACTTGAAACGGCTTGCAGACGAGTTCGATCTTCATCTTCTTCTCGATCCCGTAGAAGGAGGCGATGGTCACCACCGTCCCCTTCGGAATCACTTTCAGGAGTTCGCCGAACCCTTTCTTGGCCTCCGCGATCCGGGTCGATTCCATTTTCGCGATCTTCATGTCCATCGTCGGGGTGATGTCCAACAGCAGCGTGACCGCCCCCGTCACGAGTTCTTTATCCGCCAAGATGGCGAAGGCCGCCTTCCCGCTCGGCGGCTTGTAGTTCCATTCCAAACTCGGCGCCCCGGCCAAGAGGACTTTCGTCTCGGCCTCGTAGGTGTGGCCCCGGTAGAGCACGCTGCTGCGGAGCTTGCCTTCGCTGCTCGGGGTGTTCGCGCGCGGGAGACTCTCGAACGGGAATGTCCGCTCGACCTTCACCGCGGCTTGGCCGGCGAACTCGCCGACCCGTTTGCGACCGAGCAACTCCGGATTCGGCTTGTGGTACGGCGCCCCCGGTAGCCCGAGGGAAACGAGCGGATAACCGATCTTCCGACCCGCCGTCGGCTGGATCGTCAAGTCGGCGCTCCAGACCGCTTCATCGGCGATGACCCGCCGCGCTGCCGCGGTTACATCGAGCAGGGCCGGGGTATAAGCTTCTTCCGCGGCGCAAGCCGCGCTGCGGCGTTGCAACTCCTGCGGCGAGAGATTGGCTTCGTTCACCCCCGCGAGTTGCTTGGCTTCGGTCAACAACACCTTCGCGGCCTTGCGGCAGAACCATTGATCGGGGGTTTGCACGCCGACATCGGCCCAGCCGTCGTCGGTGATGCGATGCGTCTGCCAGAGCAGGAAGACGTGCCGCCAGTAGTTTTGCTCGGCTTGCAGCGCGGCGTCTTTGGGATCGAGCGGCGCCGCGGCCGTGGCCAATCGGGCCGACTTCGCCGCCCCCGCCCAATGGAGGACGCCTTCGGTTAACGCTCCCGCCTTCGTCTTGTCCAACGCGACCTTCGCCGAAGCCCGGTATCCTTGGAGTCGCTTGCCGATGAACACGCCGACTTGGCGGTGGCTCTCCCACCACGCCCCTTCTTTCGGCTGGAGCAAGCGCTGCTTCGATTCCGCGATGTCGTCGCCGACGTAGGCGAGGGCCAGTCGCCCTTGGCGTTCCGACAATTCCCGCGCCGGCACGGCCGGGGCTTGCACGCCGGTAGTTTGGTTCGGGTTTGGTGCCAAGCCCGCGGAGACCGAGCGGAGGAACGTCAGGCGTTGCGAACGGAGCTCGGCCGGAAGAAACGGGACGCTCAGGACGCCGTCGAGGGCGTGCCAGTTGGACGGGTGAACCGTGTTGTTGAGCTGCTTGGATTCGTCTTCGAGTGCCTTCGCCAGCGCTTCCAGTGCGGTGGAACCGGCTCGCCCTTCGCGTTCGAATTCGGCGAGGGTCGTCCCCGGTGCGGCTTCCAAGGTGCCGACGGCATGGGCCGATTTGGCCGCGAGTTCGAACTGCGCGATCAAGGCCGCGAGATCGCCGGCCGACATTTTGCCGCGGTAGCCGCCGAGCCAGCGGGCGTAGAAGGTCAAGCGGGCGAAAGCGCGATCCCGGAATTGCAGCGCGGTCGCGACGACTTTGGCCGTCTGCCTCGCGACCAAATAGCCCGTCTCGGCTTGGGTGAAATGCTCATCCGCATCGGTCCAAGCTTTGGGATCGCCCACGAATAGGCAATCTTCGCCGAGGCGCCGGAAGGCATCGGCTTGATCGACGATCCCCCGCGTCTTGCGGAAGACTTGCTCCGCGTGCGGGTACGCTCCGGGCACGGCCCCGCCGACCCAAGCCGTTTCCTCGGCGGTCATGCGGAGCCGGATCGCGCGCTTCAACAGTTCCAAACCGGGCCGTTTACCCTCCACCTGTTCGAGGTGTTGGTTCAGCATCCGCACGAAGTGCCCTTCAACCGGGCGACCGTCCAACGTGCCGTCGACGAGGCCGAGAATCTCGTCTGCGGACTTCAAGTTCTTCGCCGTCGGGCCTTCGTCGAGTAGTCGCTTCAACACCGCATTCGTCCAGGCGAGCCGGCGGGCGGTTTCGTTCTCTTGGCTCGGTTTGTTCCGCTGGGTGTTCCATTCCTCAGCGCGGGCATTCGTGCTCGGCGCCGACCAGATGGCTTCGACGTCGGTCGGCTTGATCTCGACTACCGCGTGCCCGAATGCCCGCCCCGCGGGGAGAGCCGTTGGCGGATGCGCGATCGTCGCGGTGGCGCCGAGCAATTGGTCGCCGAGCACTTTCACCTTGGCGGCGATCGCCGAGGGGTTGCTCCCCGGCATACGAACGAGCGACTCCCACCGGAGCAAGTACTCGAGGTACTCCTTCCAGCGGGCGGGATCGATCGTGTCCGGCGACGGCGTGCGATTCGCGAGCCGTTCCGCGACGATCCACGCTTCGCCGAGCGTGGCCGGGGTCGGTGCCGAAGCGGACGAAACCTTTGCGGTGAACGCCTCATTCGGCCCGGCCCCGAGCGTGACTTTCCCGGCCCGTTCGAGGCCCGAATCGCCCGGCAGCAGGATCGGCGTCTGCTTCTCATCGCGGTTGACGATGGCCCACTTCTCGACTTCCTGCTTCAAGTAGGGGAGCAGAGTCGCGCCGGTGATCGCCGAACCGGGCGCGGCACCCCCGGCCCCTTGCACCCCGTCGAGGAACGCTTGGCCGAAGACGGTTCGCCCTGTCGTTTCCGAAGTCCACGGGCGCTGATCGGTGTCGTGGGAACAGAAAATCGCAAGCCCGCCGACTTTGCCGATCTCCGGTTCGAGTTCCTTCAAGGCTCGCGGAAAATCGTGGGCGATGCCGCCGTGCGTCCACGACACCGGCGCGCCGGGCGGATCGAAGACGATCAACTTCGGTTGACTACCGGGGTGCCCTTCGAGAGCCTTCAGAATGTCGCGGACGTAAAGCTTGTGCGAATCGGACGGCGCGGTCGCCGCGGAGTCGATTTCCCACAAGAACGGCCCGGAGGAATCGACGCCGACGGGCGAGGCGAAGTAGACGACCACCGATTCCGACTTCGGATCGAGGGCTTGCTTCCATGACCCGGCCGCGGCGGTTTTCTCCCGGCCCGCGACGAGCTTAGTACCCTTCTCGTTCTCGGTTTTCCAGGTTTGAAATCCGTCGCCGACGCTCGCCCCGGAAGTGTTGTCCGGCCAAGCGAGGTTCTCCGGGGCGTTGGGCGCGACGACGATCAACGCCGGGTACTTCTGGGGCTGCCACCATTGAATCAGGAACACCACGACGGCGATGAGCAACCCAACGAAGCCGCCCACGAGTAGAAAGCGGCCGGTGCGCGAGGTCGAGCGCTTCCCGGAGTTCGGGGTCGCCGCACCGGGCTGCCACGATTTCCGCGACGCGGGCGGCCCGGCGTTCGGCTTCGGTTTGTTGGCACCCGCGCCGTGTTTCCAATCGTTCGCCATGGTCTCGCCTTTCGCCCGGGATGCGTGCCGCGTCATCTTATCGCAGGTGCGCAGCCCTTCCCACCTCCGTTGATGCGGAATCGCGGGTTCGGGCGGACGGGCGGGATCACTTCTTGAGCAGGTCGCGGATTTCGGTCAGCAGTTTCTCCGACGGCGTCGGCAGGATCGGCGGGAGTTCCACCGGTTTCTGCATTCGGTTCATCATTTTGATGATGCCGAACAGGCACGCGGCGATGATGAGGAAGTCGATGATCGCTTGGATGAACGCCCCGTACTTCAATTTCACCGGCACCGTCTTGGTCGGATCGGCGGGGTCTTTCATCGACCCCGGCAAATCGACGGCGAGATCGGAAAAATCGACCCCGCCCAGCGCCCAACCGATCGGCGGCATGATGATGTCGGCGACCATCGACGCCACGACTTTGCCGAACGCGGCACCGATGATGACACCGACCGCGAGATCCACGACGTTGCCGCGGAGGATGAATTTCTTGAATTCTTGGACAATCGACATCCTGCGTCTCCGGAAATGCAATTAGAGCGGACTTCAAGTTCGCGTAGCGTCTCCGCCTTTTTTCGGCCCCCCTCTCCCGGCTTTGCGGGAGAGGGGCCGGGGGTCGCATCTGCGATCACCACGATGTACCGGTAGAGCGATTCCTTGCCGAAGACGTATTGCAGCTTCGCCTGCAGCCCGAGGATGATCTCGGGCGTGAACATCGCGGGCGG
>JANOSQ010000383.1:0-2556 GCA_031415915.1 Fimbriiglobus sp.
GCATCGATCGGTGCGACTTTCGAGTCGTCCATGACTCCGTCCTCAGAAGATGGGTGACGGGTGAATTGCCCATCGTCTCATGCCGAGCTCGTTTCGGAAACCTCAATTGGGTAGGCTACCTCCTGCCGCTCGCCTAACGGCGCCGCGGCACTTCATTTGCTGATTGGTTTCGCATCCCCGCACTTGGAGATTCTCCCGTGGATGCGAACACTCAATCCCTGTGGTCGTCGGCCAAAACCCCCCAGCCGACGGCCCGATTGGCGGGGAATGTCACCTACGACGTTTGCGTGGTCGGCGCCGGGATCGCGGGGCTGACCACGGCGTACCTCCTCGCCAAGGAAGGGAAGAAAGTCCTCGTCGTCGATGCGAAACCGGAGATCTCCGCCGGGGAAACGGAGTACACGACGGCCCACCTCGCGTGGTACCTCGACGACCAATTCACCCACCTCGCGTCCGTCCGCGGCGACGACGTCGCCAAAGCCGCCGCGGCCAGCCATCGCGCCGCCATCGACCTCATCGGCGAGATCGCCCGCGCCGAGAAGATCGATTGCGATTACAAACGCGTCGAAGGGCACCTCTTCGCCGGCGACTCCGGGGCGGATGTCCTCGACGAAGAAGAAAAAACGATGACCCGCCTCGGGTTGCCCTTCACCCGGTCGAAGCTCGACTGGGCACCTGGGAAATCGAGCGTCTGCCTGCGATTCCCCGATCACGCCCAAGTCCACCCGATCAAGTATACCGCCGGGTTGATCGGCGCCATCCGGGCCAACGGCGGGGCGATCCTCACCGACACGGTCGTCGAAAAAATCCGCGGGGGCGACGCCTCCGCCGTGACCACGACCCACGGGCACACGATTTCGTCGCAAACCGTCGTCGTCGCCACGAACAATCCGTTCGAAGCGGGGACGATCCTGCACAGCAAAGTCGCGGCGTACATCACCTACGCCTTCGCGGCCGAAGTTCCCAAAGGTTCGGCCCCGCATGGCCTGTATTGGGACACCGAAGACCCCTACCATTACGTCCGCTATCAGACGGGCGAAAAAACCGACTATTTGATCGTGGGCGGGGAGGATCACAAAACCGGGCAAGCGACCGACCAACCGGAGCGGTGGGATCGCCTGAAAGCTTGGGCCAAAGGCTACTTCCCGGCGATGGGCGCCATCCGGCACCACTGGTCGGGCCAAGTGTTCGAGACGCCCGACGGCCTCGGTTTGATCGGCCTCGCGCCGTGGAACGGCCAGAACGTCTTCGTCATCACCGGAGACTCCGGCATGGGCATGACCCACGGGACGCTCGGCGCCCGGCTGGTCGCGGACCTCGTGCTCGGCCGCACCAACGACTGGGCACCGGTCTATTCGCCGTCGCGGATCATGCCCGGCGCGTTGCGGACTCTGCTCGGCGAAAACTTTAACATGGTGGCCCAGTTCGGCGACTGGCTGACCGGCGGCGACGTGGCCAGCGCCGATGAGGTCCCCGCCGGGCACGGCGCCGTCATCCGCAGCGGATTGACGAAACACGCCGTGTTCAATTCGAGAGAAGGCCAACGCACGACGCTCTCGGCGGTTTGCCCGCACATGGGGGCCATCGTCCGCTGGAACCCGGCCGAGTCCACTTGGGACTGCCCTTGTCACGGGTCGCGCTTCAGCGCCACCGGCACCTGCTTGCACGGCCCCTCGACCACCGACCTGAAAAAAGTGGGGGAGAGTGCATGAGGCGGCTGAAACTGCTTTGGGCACTGGTGCGGAGTGCGGCGGAATCTTGGCTCGATCACGACGCCACCCGCTTGGCCGCGGCGGTCGCGTTCTATTCCATTCTTTCGCTCGCGCCCTTGCTCATGCTCGCCGTGTCGATCGCCGGCTTGGTGTTCGGGGAGGAGGCCGCACGCGGAGAACTCGTGGGGCAGATGAAAGGGATGGTGGGCGAGGAAGGGGCCGAGGTGATTCAAACCACCCTCGCCAAAGCGAAGAAGCCCGAAGAAGGCATCCTCGCCACCGTCATCGGCGGGATCACACTTTTGATGTGCGGCCGGTGTGTTCGGGGAATTGCATGACTCGCTCAACATCGTCTGGGAGATCAAAACGAAACCGGGGCAAGGCGTTCGGGGGTTCATTCGGCAAAAGTTCCTGTCGTTCGGAATGGTACTCTCCATCGGCTTTTTGCTGCTCATCTCGCTGGTGCTGAGCGCCGGCCTGTCCGCCTTGGGCACCTTCGCCACCGGTCTCGCACCGGGTGTGCCCACCCTGATCAACGTCTTGAATTTCCTCGTGAGCATCGCCCTCGTCACGGGTCTGTTCGCTATGCTTTTCCGCTATCTCCCGGATGCGCGGTTGCCGTGGCGTTACCTTTGGCTGGGGGCGTTCATCACCGCCCTCCTTTTCACGTTGGGCAAATACCTCATCGGCCTCTACTTGGCCCAAGCCGCGGTGGGTTCCCCCTTCGGCGCGGCGGGATCGCTCGTGGTGCTCGTCGTCTGGGTGTATTACTCGTCGTTGATCGTGTTCTTCGGGGCCGAGTTGACCCAAGCGAGTGCCAAAGCCGCCGGGATCGAAGTGGAGC
>JANOSQ010000384.1:0-2162 GCA_031415915.1 Fimbriiglobus sp.
AGGTTGTTGGTGCAGCTCATGCGGGCCGCGGCTTCGCGCACTTTTTGCACGGCCGGGAGCAGGAGGCCGATGAGGATCGCGATGATCGCGATCACCACCAGCAGTTCGATCAGGGTGAAGCCGGAGCGGCGACCCTTCAGCGAACCGGGGGAAGCGGACGAGAGAGTGGTCATGAGTCACCGCCAGATGAGGAGAAGAGAACGAGAAAAAGGAACTAGACACCAAATTGGCCTACGGCGCTAGGTGTGTCAAGATGGAAAAGCGAAAGAATGGCAAAAATACTTCTCATGCTTTTCACATGCCCTTCACTTGGGAACCGGCGGGGTGGCGCCGGCGGCGTGTCGGCGCGCCAGTTCGAAGTCCCCCGTCTTTTCGTAGTGCGCGGCCAGCACTTTGTGCGTCGGCGCGTGCTGCGGATCGAGGCTCAGGGCCGATTCCAGCCAACGCAATCCTTCGACGGTCCGCCCGTTGCGGAGGAACAATTCTCCCATCTCGCGGCGCGGTTCGGGATCGCGCGGCGTGGCGTCGGCGATCCGGGCGAGAACGCCGACGCGGCGCAGGTCGGCGTCGCAGCTTTTCCAACGCCGCTCGGCCTCGCGGATTTCGTCCGGCGTCCCGGTTTGTTGAACCGCGAGGAAGTGGGAGTAGAGCATCTCGACGTCCGACGGGTCGAGGTCGATGCCCCGGCGGAGAAAGGCGACGGCCCCCGCGGCCCGGCCCCGGTTCAACTCCACGCGGCCGCGCAGGTGGAAAGCTTTGGCATTGGGCGCCGGGCCGGCGATCACGCGATCCAAAATCTCCGCGGCGTCGTCCGGGCGGCCCTGCGCTTCGCGGCACGCGGCCAGTTCCACTTGGGCCGCGCGATTCCCGGGTTCGAGGGCGACCAGCCATTCCAAGTGCCCCGCCGCTTCGCCGGGCGGTTGGCGCGTTTCGAGGATCAGCCGGGCCAAGTGGAATCGCTCCGCACGATCATCCGGTGCGAGCAAAACGAGTTGGCGCCGCGCCACCAACGCGTCCTCTTTTTTCTGGACGCGTTCGAGGATGTCGGCGCGCAGTGCCCAAGCTTGGGGCGAAGACGGCCGCAGGTCCACCCACTTCGCGCTCAACCCGTCGGCTTCGACGATCCGGAATTGGCCCATGTACGCGGGAACCAGCAACGAAAGGATTTCCGCCGCTTCGTCGCCCCCGTCCCGCACGTGCAGCACCAAGGTCGGTTCGGCCTCGGGGAAGTACCCCGACTGGGCCAAGATGAGGGCGCGTTCCAACTCGATGTCGCCGGTCGCACGGCCGGCGCTTTCAGCCCGTTTGAGATAAGCTTTGGCGGCGTTGAGATCGCCGCTGCGACGGGCGGCTTTGGCCGCGAAGAACGTCCCTTCGTTGCTCTCCGGCCGAATCTCCAAGTGGAGATCGAAGCGGCGGCGGGCTTCGACGGGGTCGTCGTTCCGGAGCGCCGCACGACCGGCGTCGAGGTGATTCTGCGCGGCATCCCAAACCCGCTTTTGCCAGATCGCGATGGCGAGAAGGCCGACGGCGACCGCGAGCACCGCGAACCGCCAACGTTTGGTCGAACGGGACATGGGAAAGTGAACCCCACCGCGGATATTTGGTTCCTAACCACCATACGCTCCGCGGGGCCAAGGGTGCATCCAAATTCTCTGGGGGCCCGCGCCAGATTGCGGCGGGCGGTTTTTCGCGTCCGCACCGGATGCCAGAATGGTTTCAGCCGGCATTGCGGGATGCAATTCCGAACGCAAGTCGTTGGTGGACATGGGTTCTACCAGAAATCGGAAATGATTCCACGAGGGGGTGGGGCACTTCCGGCTGGAACCATTTTCGAGCCAGGTTGGCCACTCCCGGGCGAAAAGCTCCTACAGGACGCCGGTCTGACCTCGGCTCGCGGAACCGCGAGCGTCAGCTGCGTCTCGGAGCGGAACGCACTCGGTTCGCCGGGCCGTTCAACAACCGACGATCCCCCGGATCCGTTCCGGGGGAATTAGCTCATTCGCATACTCGCCGGATTGCAGTTCGAGGCCGTCGAAGCCGAGGTCGCGCAGGTGGCCGAAGCGGGTGCTTCCGTCGGCGAGGTCGAGGCGAACTCGCCGCCCCATCAGTCCGAGTCGCCCCTTCCAGACGGCTTCCAATTCCATTCGCCTGCCGGTCAG
>JANOSQ010000385.1:0-2444 GCA_031415915.1 Fimbriiglobus sp.
ATTGTTACCGAACCCGCTTTCCCTTCGATGAAGCGGAAGGTTCCCAAGGATGTGAATCCGTTGGCCAAGGCCGGTTTCTTCCGCTGGTTGACGGGGAGTCGAGTCGTTCCGTCTGCGTGGACAATGGTGATTGTCGCGTTGGTCGCGCGGTTTCCGTCGGTCGGGTACGACAGGCGCACTTCGTAGCGGCCCGCCTTCGGCAGGTTCGGCGAGTACTTGGCGCTCTGGTCTCCGCGCTTCGTGTTGCCGTCATGGTGGTAGCCCCGGCCGACGAAGGGGAGGTTCGCCTCGCTCGTGGCGGCGAATCCAGTCCGTTCCGCATCGTCGTCATCGACGACGATGCCTTCCAATTGCTTCAGGTCGCTCCCTCGTCTCTTCGGTGCGTATTCGAGTACTTGTTTATCCGCCAGTAATCGCTTCGAGAGCTTCGCGTACTCCACCTTTTGCACGCCGGTGCCGTCGTCGATCGCGAGGCAGGCGGCGGTCGCGGCGCTCTGACCGAGGACCATGAAAACCGGCTCCATGCGGATCGAACCGTACGCGATGTGCGAACTGGACACGCAAACGGGGACGAGCAGGTTCGTGCACTGTGCGGCCTTGGGAACGATCGACTTGTAGCTGATCTGGTACGCCCCGCCGGGGCTGACCTGCACATCCCCTTCGTTCTGTACGAAACCTTTCTCGGTCACGTAGCGCGTCGTGTTGTGCGAATCCATGTTGTAAGAACCCATGCCGACCGGTTCGGGCGTGACCCGCTTCCGGCGGCAGTCGAGTTCCGTGTGCACGTATTCGCCGAGCAGGCGTCGAGCCTCTCGAACGTAAATTTGATGCGGCCAGCCTCCGTTGTCGGTGAACTCATCCTTGGGCAAGCCCCAGACCGCCATCTGATTTTTGATCGCCTTCGGGATGCGCGGGTGGTTCGCGAGTGTCCACATCAGTCCCTGCTGGTAATTCTCGTGATCCGAGAGGATCTTCGCGCGATCGGCGTAATTCGCATCGGGGTACTTCGTATTGCCGCCGAGGTAATCGGTGCTGAAAGCGTGGTTGTTGTTCGTATCGGTCTTGCCGTTGGGCATCGGATCGGGCTTCATCGGAAAGCGGAGATCGCCCGCTTCGAAGTTGCGGAAGAGCAATTCGTAGCGGCTTTCGTCGTATCCCGCGGGCTTCGGGAATGGGATCCGGTTAGCCGGGACGTTGCTCATGCACAGGCGGTAGCAGAAGGCCTGCAACCGGTGGTCCCCTTCGCCATCGGCCGGCAGCTCCTTTTCGATGCCCGGCAGCAGCCCGCTCTTCGGATCGCCGGGCTTCACGTACGGATCGACGTTTACTATGAAACGGTGGCCGCCGGTGTTCCACTTCCGGGCGACGCCGTTGAGCGACTCGCCGTAAACGGCGTTCGATTCGCGGCCCGTGGTACTGCTCACGCCGGCTGCGGCCATCAAGTCGCCTTCGTAAGTCGCATCGACGAAGACCTTGCCCTCGTAGGTTTTCCCCGATTCCATCGCGATCGACACGATCTTCGCCCCCACCTTCTTTACCCCCGCTGCGCGGTCGAGTCGCTCCCCGAATATCGCCTCGACTTTCGCTTCGGCCAGCATGGCGCGCAGGATCCGCTCGGCCACCTTGGGCTCGAAGGTCCACATCGCATCCTCGTTTTTGCGATAGGCTTTGTAATCCTCGGCCTTGCCGTGGATCCACGATTTGGGATCGTCGTAATGCTTCTTCACACGCTGGTAGAACTCGCGGGCGATGCCGCCGACCACCGCCTTGTTACCGCTGTCGGTGAAGCCGAGTCCACCGCTGGTAAGGCCGCCGAGATGCTGGCTCGGTTCAATGAGAATCGCGGATTTGCCCATCCGGGAGGCTTGGATTGCGGTCGCCACCCCCGATGCGGTACCTCCGTAAATGACAACATCGTGAGCACCCGCTGCGGAGCTGCCAACTAGGACGAGGATGGTACAGCAAAGCAGTAGTCGCATCGGTGGTCTCGATTGAGGAGCGTAGCCACGCTGCATGAGCGTCACTCTATGCGCCGTCGAGCTATTCAGCCCGCAAACCGATCGAGTACGCCCCATGGCACTACACCAATGGCAGAAGAACAAAGCCCAATGATGAAGTCGGCTCGCGTCGTGCTCCTTCGAGTTCGGAGTCAGCCGCGAATCAAGTTTGATCGGTGGTCACTACGGTCGCCATCGTCTATGGCGGCGCGGATGGGGTCGCCGGCGTCCAACTGGTAGATGCCCAAGTCGCCTGTCACGTCGAACGACGGCGCCTTCGACCGCGGGGTAGTATCCCGTTCGGTCATTGATCCGGGTCTAGGACCTGATCGGCGTCGAGTGCAAATCTGACTTCGTAGGCCTAGCAGGGTGATGGGTTTCTTTGCCATAGATCACCGGGGGGGTCGAGTTGATGTGCCGCTAAGGCTTTGCCGAAAGGGCGGGGGA
>JANOSQ010000386.1:0-2978 GCA_031415915.1 Fimbriiglobus sp.
TTCTTGGCCGCCGGGCGCCCCGAGGCGGTCGTTCGTCCAGTGGTCGCCGCGCTCGACCGTCACCTTCACCATCGGCAGGATCAGCAGCGCGTCGTTCTTGTACGAGAACGGCACGCGCAGATCGACGTCTTCGAGCTTCATCCCGTAGTAGAGCACCCCGCCGGTGATGACGAGGGCGACGGCGTACCCGAGGACACAAACGGTCCACGGGGCGGCGCGCGGGGTCGGGGTCGCGGGAAGCTCGGCGGGGCGATCCATAACCGGCAGACCTCGCCGCGGGTGAGACGGCATCTGTCTTACGCCGGGGCAGGCGATTGGCCAAGTTCGGCGTCAGCGGGCCAATTCGAGGATGTCCCAGAGGCTCGGGTCGTCCGAGAAGGGGAATTCTTGGTTCACGGCGAGGTATTGGTCGCCGAGTTCTTCATCGCGGACGTGGTAGTAGACGCCCCAGCGCGGGTGCTGCTCCGGATCGAACCCCGTGAGCGCGGCCGCGGGGACGAACGCTTCCAGCCGGTAGCCCCCCCCTTTCAAGCGGTGGCGCCGGAACGGGAGCGTCGAAGCGTCGGCGAGAGCGGCGTCTTGGAGGGCGCGGTTGATTTTCGTCTGCCCGGCAGCCGGTTCCGCTTTATCCAGCCCCCCCCCGGTCGGCAGGAAATGGAATTGGTGGCAATAGCGGCTGGCCCGGTGGCTCGTGCGGGCGTCGCGGGTGTCGAGCCAGAGCGACAACCCATCGGCGGAGCGCGGCCGCTCGGCGTCCCCCTGCGGGGTTTGCTTTTTCCCGGGCACGGTCAACTGGACACCGAGGCCGAACTCGTTCCAAGCGAGCCGCAGATCGGCGAAGCTCGATTTGCCATCGAGTTCGGCGAAGTTGCTCAGTTTGGCCGACTCGGGGAGGTCGAGGAGTGCATCCCCCTTGCTCAAGGGCATGGCCTTGTGGAACGGGCACGGGTGGGCCAAGCGGACGAGGAACCGGTGCGGCACGAGCGCGGGCATGGGAACTCCGGATTCAATCGGCCCAATTCTCGAGTTTCAGACCCGGTACGACGGCGAAATCTTTGGTGTTGCGGGTGACCAAGGTAGCATCGTGGGCGAGAGCGATGCAGGCGATCAGCAAGTCGGAGCGACCCATGTTTCTGAGCGACTTCAATCTGACCAGTCTGTCAAAATGCGCAGCGGCTCGCTCCTCCAAGTCCACGATCCGAAACGTTCCGAGGTATTGTTCCGTCTCCGCCAATCGTTCCGTCATCTTCAACGCGTCAGTACCTCGGCCGACTTTCAAGACGGCGTCGATCCGACCTCGCACCGCTTCGAGACGAACGATTGCCGGCAGCTGAAGTTCGCCCGAATCGCGCGCCGCAGTCACCTTCTCAGCAACTCCCGGCTTGCGGTGGAACGCCAAAGTGAGGATGTCGGAATCGAGCAGTTTCATTGCTCGTCCGCTTCCGCTTGGAGATCCCCCACGGTGCCCGACGGCCGCCGGTGGGCGTACAGCGCTGCGATCTCCGCTTCGACCAAGCGTTCTTTCTCCGCGGTCCAGGGCGCGTCCCGATCGGCGTATTCGATCACGGCCGGTTGGATCGCACCCGAGCGGATCCATCGCAAGATGGCCACTCGACTATACCGGAACTGACCGGCGAGACTGCGCGCGGGTACGCGCCCGGCCGCCGTTTCCGTCACCAGCACGTCGGTATCGACTTGTAAGAACTTGGCGGCTTGAGCCACCGTCAGGATTTTATCCGGCTTGGTTTTCGTCTTCGCCATCGTTCAATCTCCGTGCGGGTGGACGGACGAGACCGCCGCCGGCACCGGCGGGTTCAGCAGGCTGCGGGCCAGCACCTCCTTGGCTTTGTCGAACTCCGGTTGCCACAGGATCTCCGGCTCGCCCGTCCGCATGCAATCGCGGATCTTTTCCAGCGTGTTCCGGGCCATGTGCGGGCACTTGTTGCACGCGCAGGTGATCCCCGGCACGCCGAGGTACTTGTGCTGCGGGAATCGGCTCTCGAGTTGCCACATCATGTTCGGCTCGGTCGCCACGAGGAACGTCGTCGGGTCTTTGTGCTTGCCGACATGCAGGATCATCGCCTCGGTCCCGCCGATGAACTCGGCGTGCTCCAAAATGTTCCGCGGGCACTCCGGGTGGGCGATCACCGTGGCGCCGGGGTTCGTCCGCTTCATCTTCACGAGGTCGTGGACGCTGAAGATTTCGTGGACCATGCACGAGCCGTCCCAGAGGATCATCTTGCGGCCGGTGACTTCTTCGAGGTAACGCCCCAAGTGTTGATCGGGGACGAAGAGGATTTCGTGATCCGCCGGGACGCGGTTCCGCACGACGTCCTCGGCGTTGCCACTGGTGACGATCCAATCGCTGAGCGCCTTCACCTTCGCGCTGCTGTTGATGTACGTGACCGTCTGAAACTTCCGGCCGTTCTCGCGGAGCTTCTCTTGGTTGCGGTGCAGTTTCTCGGGCGGGCAGCTATCGACGAGGCTGCACCCGGCCTGCAAATCGGGGAGGAGCACCTTCTTCGACGGATTCAGCATCTTCGCCGTCTCGGCCATGAACAGCACGCCGCAGAAGACGATGACCGGCGTGGTGACCTTGGTCGCTTCGCGGGCCAGCTTGAGGCTGTCGCCGGTGATGTCGGCGATCTCTTGGATTTCGCCCTCTTGGTAGTAGTGGGCCAAGATGGTCGCGCCGATCTCCCGCTTCAACTCCAAGATTTCGGCGACGGTATCGTCGAGGACGGCGGGCATGGCGAGGCTCCCTTGTTTTGTGCGTGGCGCAGGGCAAACCCACGGCGATCGGACTCCGGGCTATTGTACGTCGCCGGCGCTCCGGTATAAGGCGAGCGGCAGGAGGTAGCCTACCCAATTGAGGTTTCCGAAACGAGCTCGGCATGAGACGATGGGCAATTCACCCGTCACCCATCTTCTGAGGACGGAGTCATGGACGACTCGAAAGTCGCACCGATCGATGCGTT
>JANOSQ010000387.1:0-1509 GCA_031415915.1 Fimbriiglobus sp.
GCCGCCCTCTTTGAGTTCCTTGGGGACCGGAGCCGCCCGCGCGGCGGTCGCGGTGAAGAGCATGGCGATCGCGAGTGCCCGCATGGTCGATTTCCCCCAATGCCCGTTTACTTGACCGCGGTGGAGCGTTGGAAGCTGTACATTTCGATGCCGGGGCCGATGTTCAATTGCGCGGGCCGAACCTTCTCCCCGCCGTTTTTCCCGTGGCCCTTGATGTAGATCGTGAAGGTGTCGTCCTTGAGTTCGCAGACGCCGTACCATTCGCCCCACGGACAAATCCAGTCGAACGATTTCGGTTGCGTCTTGGGGTCGATAGCGAACTTGATGCCGCCGGCAGTGTCGCCCGGTTTAGTCCCCGCGACCGACTGTCGCCGGAGTTCCTTGGGCACCGGCGCCGCGATCGCGGTCGGGACGCCGAGGAGCAGCAGGGCGACGAGCGTGCGCATTTGCGCCCCACGAACCGGACGCGTCAGCGACGGACCGATCCCCTTTCGCGAAGCTGGATTCCTCCCGGTGCGATCCGTCGCTGACGCGTCCGGCTCGTGTGGGGCAACGCGCATCGGCTACTCCTTCACGCGGTCGAAGGTGCAAATGACTTTGTCGGTCCCCGGCTTGAGATCGACCGGTCGCCGGCCCGCGCCGATGACGAAACAGATTTTCAACGAAGCACCCTCGAACGCGTACAGTCCCGGCGAAGTCCCCAGCGAACCGGTATCGAAGAAATCGAACTCGCCGATCCGCCCGCCGGGATCGAGCGCGTACGTCCCTTGGCAAGTTTGCACGAAGGCGGGGTCGTTCACCACAGTCTGCGGATGGATTTTGAGGCTCGCGGCACCGAATTCCCAGCGCTGACCGTCGGAGATCGTGTGGGCGATCCCCCGGCAGTCCTTGCCGGTAATGCGCCAAGTGCCTTCCAGCGGTGGCCGCTTCGCTACTTCTTTCGGTACCGGCGCGGCGACGACCGCGGCCGAGGCTAACACAAGTATGGCGAGCGTCCGCATGGGTCACTCCTTGACGCGGCGAAAGGTGTAAAACAAGTTCGTTTCGTCGGCGGCCAACCCTTTGGGTCGGTCGGGGATTTGCATCGGGATGCAGATCGTCAGTTTGTCGCCCTCGACCTCGTAGATCGCTTTGCGATCCGCGCCTTGGTAGTTGGTGTAATCGAGGTGCTTCGGCGTCGGGGTGCGGTCGACGCGGTTGATCGTGTTGGACACCGACGGATACCGCGCCCGGATCGCCTCGGGGTACTCGATGTCGATCGTCGCCTGGCCGATCTTCCAGCGGGCGCCCTTATACATGTCCATCTCTTGACCCATCGTGTGCATGGTCACGACTTCCCAAGTCCCTTGCAGCGCGGGGGGATTCTTCAATTCGCGCGGCACCGGGGCCGCGGCGGCGCACGGGGCCAGCATCAGGATCAGCACGGCGGCGCGCATGGGCTACTCCTTGACCCGTTTGAACACGTAGAGCACGCTCGAATCGTCGGGCTTCATGTCCTTGGGCCGCTCG
>JANOSQ010000388.1:0-9613 GCA_031415915.1 Fimbriiglobus sp.
CCCCGACAACACCCCGCACCCTTTGCCCCCGGCTGGGCGCGCGGGGTGGGCGTGGTTTACTTACAACCGGGGGGGGCGCCGCCCCCCCCGACGCGCCCCGCCCGATCACCGACTCACTTGCTCTTCTCCAACGGCGTCGCATCGGCTTCGAGATCGCCGAGCGCGTACTGGATGCCCGCGAGGTAGTGCTTCAGCACCGTCGTGTTCCAAAAGATTTCTTCCCGGTGTCCCAACGAGCAATAGAAGGTGCGGCCCTTGTCGAAGGTGCTGATCCAACTGATCGGGTAAGTCCCGTCCTTCCGCTTGCCGCCGTCCTTGTCTTTTTGGTTCATCTTCCCGATGTCCATTTCGAGCAGGAACCGCCGATCCGAGGACTTGGCGGTGTCGTCGCGGAACATGTAGATCTCGTCCGCGATCTCGAAGTCCTTGCCCTCGAACGCCGCGTTCACCGGGCTTTTCGGATCCGACAGCTTCACCGGCACTTTCTTGCTCCACGGGTGGCTGACGAATGCTCCACCCATCATCTGGTTGTATTCCTTCCACCCCTTGTAGGTGTCGGTGGCGCTGTGGACGCCGATCAGCCCCTTGCCGCCTTTGACGAAATTCAGCAGCGACGCCTTCAGTTCCGCCTCGCGCTTTGCCCTCTCCTCGTTGCTCCCGGCCTTGGGCTTGAACACGTCCTCGGTGGTGTTGAGCATGAACACGGCGTCGAACTTCGCGAGTTTCTCGGGTTCGAAGTAGGATTCGTCCTCCGTGGCGAAGGCGGTGTAGGCGCCGGTCTTGTCGCCGAGCATCGTGATCGCCCGCGTGCCGAGTTCGATCGAAGTGTGGCGGAACCCGGCCGTCTTGCTGAAAATCAGGATGTTCCGCTTGGCCTTCGGCTTGGCCGGGGCTTCCGTCGGCAGGGCTTTCTCGACCTTCTCGACATCCTTGGGGTTCGGAGCCTTCTGGGCGAAACCGGGAACCGCGAACAGCGCCGCCAACGGCAACGCCAACAACAACCGACGCATGGGAACTCCTGTGAGAGGTAGGCAAGCCACCGCGGGCTTGAAGGAGCATTGTGGCCGGGGTCTGGATCGAAAACAAGAACGTTCACCACAGTGGGGGTGTGCCTCCGGAATTTGGCACAGGCCAGTCACCCGGCTCACGTTGTTCCGATTCGTCCAAACCGATTCTTCCAAGGTGGCCCGGTGCCCGCCCTACCGTCGCGGCGGGGGGATCGTCGTAAGTCTTTGCGGCGCTTGGCCGATCGCCCGCTCCTCCCGTTGAGATTGCGATTCGTCCAATGGTTCCAATGCTTCCAAATGGTTCCAAATGGTTCCAAAGGGGGGTGTCTCACATTGGAATGGAATCATTCGACCCTGAATGCCTGCCAACATCGGGAGGCACGGAGCACCCAGAGTTGAAACAGCAGACGGTCTTCTCTGGGTCCTCCGAGTCGCTACGGTGAAAGTTTCTTGGACTCCGATACGATTTCCCTACCGGAAATTGGAGTTTCGAAGCATGGTGGACGCATTGGGAATCGCACTCGTCGGCTGCGGGACGGTCGGCTGCGGGGTGGTGAAACTGCTGCGGGAGCAGCCCGAGCGACTGGTGCAACGCGCCGGGCGGCCGTTCGAGATCCGCCGGGTCGTCGTGCAAGACAAACGCAAACCCCGGCCCGTCGATGTCCCCGCCCATTTACTCAGCGAAGACTTCCAAACCATTCTGACCGACCCGAAAATCGAAGTCGTCTGCGAGTTGATGGGCGGCACGACGACCGCCAAGCGCGTTGTACTTGCCTCGCTCGCGGCCGGGAAGCACGTCGTGACCGCGAACAAGGCACTCCTCGCCGATGCGGGGCACGAGATCTTCGAAGCGGCCCGGAAGGCGAACCGGACCATCTGCTTCGAAGCGGCCGTGGCTGGGGGCGTGCCGATCATCCGGGCGCTCGCTGAAAGTCTGTCGGCGAATCAAGTGACCGCGATCCAAGCGATCCTCAACGGCACGTCGAACTTCATTCTCACGGCCATGGCCGAGCGGGGGATCCCTTACGCGGAAGCGCTCGCCGAAGCCCAACGGCTCGGGTTCGCCGAGGCCGACCCGACGCTCGATGTCGATGGCTCCGATGCGGCCCACAAGCTGGCGATTCTGGCGCAGATCGCCTTTGGTGTCACCGCCAAACCGCACGAAATCGAACGCGTCGGCATCGAGCATGTTGAAGCGATCGATATCCGCTTCGCCACCGAACTCGGTTACGCGATCAAACTCCTCGCCGAAGCCTGGGTCGCGGGTGGGCACGTCGCTTTGCACGTCGCCCCCGTCATGGTTCGCAAGACCGACATGCTCGCGCAGGTTCGTGGGGCGTTCAACGCGATTCAACTCGTCGGAGATGTGGTCGGAGAAACGCTGTTCCAAGGCCCCGGCGCCGGCATGATGCCGACGGCCAGCGCGGTCGTCGCCGACTTGATCGACCTCGCCGTCGGCCGGGCCCAGCAGACGTTCGGAGTCGCCAAGCTCTGGTCGAAAGAAGGCCGTGGCTTCTCGGTGGAACCGTCGGAAAAAGTCCGGAGCCGGTTCTATTTGCGATTGATGGTGATCGATCAACCCGGTTCGCTCGCGGATGTGTGCCAAGCCCTCGCGGCCCAAGGAATCAGCATTTCGAGCTTGGTTCAGCACGAAGCGCCCGAGGGGAATTCGCAAGCGGTCCCGTTGGTGATCATGACGCACTACGCCGAAACGGGCAAGTTCCGCGCGGCCGTGAAAGCGATCGATCGCCTCCCCGCCATCCGCGAACCGGCCGTGAGCTATAGCGTGGACGATTGATCGCCTTCAAACCGCGATTGGAGCGGGTCGGAGTTTCCTCCCCACCCAGCGCCGCAGGTGGCGGTACATCCGCGATTCGAACCAGCCGTAGGCCCCGCCGCCGCACAGCACCAGCATCCCCGCGGCGGGGAGCAAGTTCCAACTCCCCGGGCCTTGCCAGCCGAAACGGTCGCGCATCAATTCCAAATAAGCCACGATGATCGGTACGTGGAGGAGGTAAATCCCGTAGGACGCGTCGCCCAGCCGGACGAAGAAGTTCGATTCCTTGATCGCCATGTCGGCGAACCACCAGATCATCAGCGACCCCGCCAGACCTTGGATCACCAGCCAGAGCTCGGTCTTTGGGGCATAAATGTACGAGTGGAATAACAGAGTGACTGCGAGGAATTTCCACCCGATCGCCAGCGGCCCCCAGCGCTCCCGCAATTGGTACGCGAAGACGCCGATCAGCGTGGGGATGTGCCAACCCGACAGCGGCACGTTCGACCAGTGCAGCCGCTCGGTCATCTCGATCATGCCTTGGTTGGGCAGGTAGAGGCAGCGAACGATGATCGCCGCGAGCCAAAGCCCGCAACCGATGAGGAATCCCCGATAGCCTCCGAGCCAAGCGAACAGCGTGATCGCGAGGTAGAAGAAGAGTTCGTAGACCAGCGTCCACTCGACGCCGAGCGCGAAGTGCAAATTGTCCCCGCGCGGCAAAAGGAACAATCCAGTGAGGATCTGCGTTTTGGACACATCGTAATCGCCGTCGCGGATCAACTTGAAAAGCATCACCCCGATCGCGGCAAGCCAGTAGGTCGGGTAGAGCCGCAACAAGCGCAACAGTAGAAACTCGCCCGGCGGCGCCCCGCGCAGGGCGTGGGCCATGACGAACCCGCTGATGCCGAAGAAGAGCACGAGCGAATAACTGATGATCGCGTGGGTGGCGAGCAAGTTCAGAATCGGGAAGTCGAACTGGAAGATGCGCGTCGAATAGAGGCTGAGGTGGCTCGCGACCACGGTCAGCGCCGCGATCGCGCGCAGGATTTGAATGCCTTGGAACTTCATCGGGCAACATCCTTGTAGGACAGGCCACCGGGCCTGTCCGAGCTAGATGGGTTGAAGCTTTTGATTCAAGCCCCACCACTCAACACACGTTGAGGTCGGCACGGAATAAGGTGCAAACAAAGCCTGCAACCTGCCTTCGTCCGGCCGACCGGCCAGAAACTCGTCTCGGAGTTGCGAGAACGGTCTTGGATCCACCCCGCACACATGGCTATCCGCAAGACGATTTGCCCTGGTCAGCATCTCCACGGCGTCGAGTCGACCATTACGCTCACTCAAGAAGAGCAACCCAAGCTGGAGGTTTACAAGCCTTTGAGTGCGCTCACCAGTGTCGTCTGGTTCCGGTTTCCCGAGCAACTCTGCGCGGATCTTCCAAATCAAAGGCACAACGGTCCGCAACTCTTCGCCCCGAGCAATGGCATCCGCGAGTGCAACTCGCAATTCCACTGGCAACCGCTTCCAGATCGGCAGCGTTGGCATTGACTCGGGAGTCATAAAGCGGCTGCGGAGGGCACAGTCGAGAACCTCGAAGACATCCTCCATCGCGTACGCCCAATGCGGTTGAAGAGATGATCTCGAAAGCACGGACAGGCCCGGCGGCCTGTCCGAAGAGAGAATCACGCCGGCTTCCGTTCCGGGCCAATCGCCAGCTTCTTCCGCAGGTGTTCGAGGGCCTTCTCCAGCGTCTTGTCTTTGTAGTTCGGGTCGATCTTCGGCGCTTCGGGAGCGGGCTGCGGGGCGTCCCCCTTCGGCTTGATCTTGTCGAGTTGGTTCACGTGCAAGATGTGCTGCCGGCGGTCTTCGAGCGTCAATTTCACATCCAGACCGGCATCCGGTCGCACGCCCCATTCGTCGCTTTCTTTCGAAGTCGGCCAGCGGTGAATGTTCTTCCCGTTGGGTGTGAGCCAGACTTCCGCCGTGAGCTTGACCGCCGACTTGCGATCCGACAATTCGAAGATCTTCTGCACGCTCCCCTTCCCATAGCTCCGCTCGCCGACGATGACCGCCCGGCCGTTGTCTTGCAGTGCCGCCGCGACGATTTCGCTGGCGCTGGCGCTCTCCGAATTCACAAGCACCGCCATCGGCCGCTCGCCCGCCGGCTCGAAGATGGTGCCGTCTTTCTTCGCTTCCCACTTGCGGCCGGTGCCGGTGCGATCTTTGGTCGATACGATTTTGCCCCCGTTCAAGAACAAATCGGAGACGAAGATCGCTTGGCTGAGCAGGCCGCCCGGATTGTTGCGCATGTCGAGGATCAGCGCCCGTGCCCCGGCTTTCTCCGCTTCCAGCACGGCCGCTTTCACTTCGTCGGCGGTATTGTCGTTGAACGCGGAGAGGCGGATGAGGGCGATCTTGTTCTCCTTGTCGGCGAGGTAGTCCCACTTGGAGACATCGCTCGGATCGCGGGCGAACCCGCGCACGGCGTGGATTTTGATCTCCGCCCGCGTGAGGGGGACTTCGTCCAAACGCTGCGAACCGAGGCGCAACACCGTCAAGACGACCTTGGTGCCCGCGACGCCTTTGATCAGGCCGCGCGCCTCGTCGACGCGCATGTTCTCGGTCGATTTGTCGTCGATCTTGTAGATGAGGTCGCCCGATTGCAGGCCCGCTTCGAAGGCCGGCGTGCCGACCATCGGCGATTCGATCATCAGGATTTGCAACTGCGGATGGAGCGACAAGTACGCGCCGATGCCGCCGAATTTGCCTTCGACATCGGTGGTGAATTGGGTGAGTTCGTCTTCGTTGAAGTAAGTGCTGTGCGGATCGAGGCGGCTGAGGCCACCGTGGATCATGTCTTCGACGAGCTTCTTCTTCTCTTCGTCGGTGAGTTCCCGGACGTAATTCTTATCGACTTCGGCGAGCACATCGACGACGGTGCGGACGAGCTTGTAATCCTTCTCCGGCGGCGGGGCGGTGGCCGAAAGGACGGCCCCCAACAGCACCAAACCGGGCACGACGAGCATCCAAGCGAGATTGCGTTGCGACATCGAGTGCCCCGTTATAAGCCGTACACTTTGCCCAGTTTCTCAGGCCGGTTGTCCCGATTATAGCCATCGCACCCGTAACGCGGGAGCCGAACCCTGCGCCGCCCGCCGGGTTGTACTTTTTACCTCAAGTCCTTTTGACCCGCCGATTCCGCGCGCTTACTTTTCCTGCAATGTCGGCGCAGACTACCCAGTGTGCCGATTTCCGAAGACCGACGGCCGAGGAAACTCCAATGTACACGCTGGTGATGATGACGGCTCTGACCACCGCGCCGGAATCGACGCACTTCAACGGATTCTTCCGCGACTTGGCCGGCGGCAGCGGTTGCCAGTCGGACACCCGTTCGCAATCCGACGGCTCCAAATGCCACGGGAGCAACTGCAATGGCTGCTGCGGGGGAAGCGGGCTGTTCAACGGGCGGATCATTTCGTTCTTCAGCTTCGGCGGCGGCTGCCGTGGGAGCAGTTGCAACGGATCCTGCAATGGCCGCAGCGCCGGTACGAGTTGCCAAGGCAGCAGTTGCCAAGGGAATAGCTGCAATGGCTCCCGCCGCGAAGCCGCGTCGTGCATGGGCTCGTCGTGCTTCGGCAACGCCTTCGCCCCGATGAACATCCCGAGCTACCCCGGCGACTACGCCCAGCCCTACCCGACCAACGCGGGCTACGGCAACGGCTGCCTCGGCCAGTCTCCGGGGGGTTCACCGATGATCGTCCCCGGTGGCGGCTACGATACCGTCCCATTCTCGCCGCCGACCTCGGTGCCGAGCGAACGGGATACCTATCGCCCGACGGTCATCGACGAACGCGAGCGCGGCGTGATCATCGTGCGTCTGCCGGACGACGCCAAGCTCTTCGCCGAAGGCCGCCAGTTGACGCTGAAGTCCGATCAACGCCGCTTCGTCACCCCGCCGCTGCCGAGCGACCGGGATGCGGTCTACAACCTGCGCGTCGAGTACACCCGCGACGGCGAAGTGATTTCGCGCACGAAACGGGTGCAGATCCGGGCGGGCGAAAGCAAAACGGTGGAGTTCAATGACCAAACGGCCCAAAGCCCGACCGCGAACGTCCCGGAACTTTTCGCCGATAAGCCGCTGCTCGGTTCGCCGATGAACCCGTCGATCCCCGCAATCCCTTCGATCACGACGCCGGAGTTGCCGAAGGGCACGCCGACGATCAACAAGCCGCAACCGTTGCCCCCGCTCGGCGGCGGCTCGGTCACGGTGACCCCGCCCCCGCAGGCCCTGTCGGACCGGGCCAAGATCACGGTGAAAGTCCCCGACGGCGCGACGCTGTTCGTCGATGCGAAGAAGAACGCCCGCACGGATACCGTGCGCGAGTTCACCACGCCGGCGTTGAAGAAAGGCGAACTCTACACGTATCAATTGCGGATCGAATGGAGCCGCAACGGCCAACCGGAATCGGAAGAGCGCAAGGTGCAATTCATGGCCGGGGAAATGCACACGGTCGACTTCACGCTGAACTCGCAACGCGCTTCGCGCTGAGAAAAAAAGAGCAGAGTTTCACCGCAGAGAAAAAAGAGGACGCGGAGAAGAGAAAGACAGAAGGAAAGGGTGGGGCCAAATCCGCGCCTTGCCTACACCCGGAGTTGCCGAGGTCGTCCGTGGCAACCGGACTTCCGAGTGCGATCCCGTTCTTCAACACCGTGACTTGGTGGGCGATCATTCCCGGCTCGTCCGGATCTTGTATGCCATCCCCGTCGACATCCGCCCACACTCTCCCGGCCACTCGCACTGTGCTGGGTTTCGGATGGGCCAGGTGGCGAGGGCGGGGTGTCGTTGTCCGTGATGGTCACCGTAGCGGGGCCGCCCACAACCGTGTAGCCCGCGACCGGGTTCAGCGCCACGATCACCGACTCGGGGTCGGGTAATTCGAACGGCGAGATCGAGATGGTCGGCGTCGCCGGCGGTGGCACCGGCGGAGTCGTGGGGGGCGGTGGAACCGGCGGCGGGTTTGTGCCTCCACCTCCACCCGGTCCACCGCCTCCTTCGGGAATCGGAGTCGTGGTCACCCGCCAGAAGCGATCGTTGTAATTGAAGTCGCTTCCGTTGGCGGAGTTGGCGGAGCAATCGCTACAACATCGCAGGCACTCGGAGGGGCGATGGAGGAACTGGAATCGAAGTGCCGGATGGGGTCACGGAAATGCCGGATTTGCGCCGGGGGCTAACATTAGGATGTTTCGTCCAGCGACATCGCATTCGTTTGATTCGTCCACGCCGGGGTGTGGCACAGTTGGACGAACGAATCGGAGAGTCGCACCTTGCGGTCACCCATCGCTCACTTCTTCCCCGTCCACACCACCCGCCCCGCATTCACTGTCCGAATACTGTACAACACCCCGCCGCCGGTGATGTACAGCGTCCGCAGGTCGTCGCCGCCGAAGGCGCAGTTGGTCACTTCGTCCGTCGGCACCGGCAGGAATGTCAGCAGCTTGCCGTCGGGGTTGAACACGTAGATGCCGCCCTTCACGTTCGCGGCCGGTTCCGCCGGTGGGTTCGGTTTGTTCAGTCCCCCGGCCACGTAGAGGTTGCCTTTGTCGTCTTGCTTCAGTCCGTCCGGCCCGCGACCGGTGCCCCAATCGTGGAGGAGGGTCTTGCTTTTGAGGTTCACTTCGCCGTCCTTGAGGTCGAAGCGGTAGAGCTTGCGCGCGCCACCGAGGTCGTTGTTGTTGTCGGCGACGTAGAGGAACTTGTCGTCCGCGCTCACGAGGACGCCGTTGGCCCGTTCGACCTCGCGGCCGATGACGCGGGTGACCTTGCCGTCGGTGTCGATGCGGTAGACGCCTTCGATGGTCTCGCCTTTGTCGTTCTTCTGCTCCATCTCTTCGCGGGGGCCGTAGCGGGGATCGCTGAAATAGATGCGCCCCTTGGCGTCCACGGTGACGTCGTTCGGCTGGTTGTATTTCTTGCCGCCGAAGGAGTCGGTCAGCACGGTGAGTTGCCCCTTGGCGTCAGTGCGCGTCACGCGTCGGCGCTCCGGTTCGCAGGCGATCAACCGGCCTTCGCGGTCGAAGAGCAGCCCGTTGGTACCGGCGCCTTGGCGGAAGAGCACGGCGGAGCCGTCGCGGGTGAGCCGGTGGATGTTGCCGTTGCCGCTCGAGAGGAGGCCGAGCCGCGCATCCCACGCGGGCCCTTCCCCGGCGACGCCTTTCTCGGCTTCGACCTTCAACTTCGCGTTCGGTTCAAAAAGACCCTGGGCGAAGGCGGGGGACGCGAGGAGCAGCACCAGCAGCGGAGCGCGGAACATCGTGGAACCTCGGAGGGGAAATCTCCGGGTTAGGGTATCACCCTTCGAGCACCAACACGACCCCCGGCGAGGTGAGGAAATCCTCGGCATCGGTCGGTTCGCGCAGGGTGAAGGCGGTGCCGTCGCCCAAGTCGAGACTCTCCCCGGAGGTCAACGTCTCGTTCGTTTCCAGCAAGTACCCGGCGATGCCGGTGAAGAGCTGGAACGTCCGCGCGGTTTGCGAATGGTCTGTCATGCGCATAGCGAGATCGGGCAAACCGAGGCGGTGGTTGGCGAAGGTGCGCGCCCAGAGCACCCCGGCGTCGCCGACGGTCATCTTGGTGAAGCCGCCGAGCAGATACGGCACGGGCAACCCGCGGTACGTCGCCAGCGCATCCTCCCCGGCATCCGGGATGAGGTCGAAGGCGGGGCAGGCCGTGCGCGCGTCCTCGTTCAACACGCAAATAGCTTCGTCGTAGCGCGCAATCGCTCCGGCCACGGCGCAGAGCGCCACGAACTGCTCGCGGACATCGGTGTGG
>JANOSQ010000389.1:0-5359 GCA_031415915.1 Fimbriiglobus sp.
CCGACCGATCCTAAGACCCATACCTCACAAGTACCTGAGCACTCGGTGAGCTATGGGGTTCAGCCGCAGAGGGCTTCCGAGTGGTCTGGTCGCAAAGGGCAGAATCGGCGCTGCGCAAGCTAATGGTTGACCGGCCGCCGAAAGACGAGTGGGTTCGCGAGCGAGCCGACCGGCTATCTGCGCTATTCGCAGGTTGGGATTTGTGGTCGTGCTGGTTCCTCCGGCCGACCGGTGAGGTGATCATCGTTGGCGAAGACGATTCGGAATGCGTGTACTCCGACCGCCAGCACGTCCTCAGAGCCATCTCGGGGGCATCGCGGCTGTACCCGGAAATGGTAGGACTACTTCCGGAAAGAGAGTTTGGGGCAAGCGACTGTGACTGTGCTGGGCACCCGCAAGTATTTGGGCCCGGAAAGGTCATATGCCCGACCTGCGGCGGGTTAGGTTGGTTGCCTGCACAAAGGCCCATGCCTTGAAATGAGGAATGCAAACTACGATCAGCACTGGGTTGCCCGAGGTAGGTCATGGATCAACCAACTCTTTTTCAAACTCGCCGTAAGTCTTAGCGCCGCTTGGTCATTCCGAATAGTTATGTGCTTTCTGGCCAGGAAGCTACTTTCCAACGGAGGGTGGGGGTGGTGACGCCGGAAAGATATTACGGAGTATGACGCACGGAACTGAACAGTCGCCATGGCTGCGGCGACAAGGCCCGCTACAATTTCGGCGTGGGTGCATCGGCTCGCCCCGGAGAATCGCATGGCGAAATTCACCGCGCTCTTGTTCGCCTGCATCCTCGTCGGCACCGCGGGTGCCGCCGAGCCGGAACTCACGCGTCGGCAATCGGGCGATCTGGCCATTCAATCGCGGGCGATACTCGGGAAGTACTGCGGCGCCTGCCACAAGGACGGCTCGGCCCTCAGCTCGCTTTCGGTGCTCGATCACAAGCAACTCGTCGGGCTGCAAACGCCGGTGCCGTTCGCGGCGAAGTCCGGGCTACGCTCGCAAATCTTGGAGTTCCTCGACGACGGATCGATGCCGCCCGCCGGGCACGAACGGCCCACCCCCGCCGAAGTCGATATCCTCAAGCGCTGGATCGCGGCGAAAGCCCCGAGCTACCCGAAAGCGTTCGACCCCGCCACGACGCAGCGGGTGCTCCTCGACGACTTCGCGCAAGTCGCCGAGAAAGATCGGCCCTTCGTGCGCTACCTGTCGATGGCGCACTTGGTGCCCGCGGGAACCGAAGCCCCGAGTTTGAAAGCGGCCGAGTTCAACTTGCAGAAAGCCATCGCCGCGGCGACGGAATCCGCATCCGGCCCGCCCGTGCCGGTCGACGATTCCGCGACCCTCTTCAAGCTCGACATCCGATCGCTGGGCTGGGCCGCCCCCGACCTCTTCCAGAAGATCGTGGAGCAATCGCCCGAGGGCGTGTTCCCGATGAACGCCTTCGACTTGATCCTGCTCGAATACCCCGAAGCCGCGCCCGTGACCGGCCCGGAGGGCGCCCGGTTGAACCAAGTCCTGAGCGAGATGAAGCAACTCCGGCCGATCCCGTATCTGCGGGCCGATTGGTTCGCCGAGGCGCTCTTGAACAAGGGTGTCCACACACCGCTCACCGAGGAATTGAAGGGTCTCATTCGTTTGGGCAACCACAAAGGCAAACCCAAGCCCGATGGCCAATTGAACGAGGAATTCGGCGCCCGCAAATCCATCCGTGCGTCCGTGCCCCCGCTGGCGGCGTTCTACCCCAAGGACGTCGCTGCGACCGCTCCGCCGTTCCCGAAATTGGCGCTCGAAGTGATCGACCCCAAAGGGGATTCCATCGCCCAAGTGGAAACCGAAGAACCGTTCCGCCTCAAACTCACGGCGAACGCCGACGGGCATTTTCTGCTGCTGATGCGCTGGTCGAACGGGGAGTTGGGAATCCAAGAGGTCGCGGGTGGCAACAAATTCAAGGCGGACAAGGCGAGCATCCTGACGCCGAAGAAAGCGGGGGCGTTCCGTATCACCGGCTTGCTCAACGGCAAAGACAAAGGTGCGGAGCACTTCATCTTGTTGGCGTCCCCGGATGAAATTGCCGCGCCGATTATCGTCCGCAGCACGCACTCGAAGTTCCCGATCTGGCGCTTCCTCCCCGCCGAGCCGGCCAAGTCCGGAGCCGTGCAACGCGTCGTGACCCCGCTCGAAGTGATCAAGAAATAACCCCCGCGAGGATTCCCTTTGACTTCCGCCGCCGTCCTCGCTCTCGACGAATTGGTACTGCCCATCTCGGACGCGTGCCCGTCCGGGGAGCCGCTGGCCGATGCCGTGCGGTTGCAGCTCGATGAACTCCGCAAAGAACCGGACGACTTCGATTCCAGCACAGCCGGCCGGCAAGCCGATTGGCCCAAGGTCATCCGGTTGGCGACGGACAATTTGAAGGGCAAGTCCAAGGATTTGCTACTCGCGGTGCGGCTCGTCGAGGGGATCACCAAGAAGCACGGGCTGGCCGGGTTGCGCGACGGCCTGCAATTACTGGCCCGCCTGTCGGTGGAGTGCTGGGACTATCTGCACCCGATTCCCGGCCCCGGCGAAGACGCCGAAGTCCGCGTCGGGGCGTTCAACTGGCTCAACGACGCGATGCGCGGCGCGAAGTTCCCGCAGGCGATCCGGTCGATTCCGCTCGTGAAGGGGGCGGGCAAAACCTTCGCTTACGTCGATTGGATCACACCCGACCGGAAAGCCGAACTCGACGAAGCGATGCCCAAGGTCGAAATCCCCGCTTTGAAGGTCGCTTACGAGGATCTCCAAGCGGCGTGGTCGGCTTTGGAAGATCTCTCGCGGACACTCGACGAAAAACTCGGCAACGAGGTCGCGCCGAATTTCCTCTCGCCCGAGAACACCGCGAGCATCGGCACCGCCATCGAGAACGGCCTGCAATTGCTCCGGGAAGTCGCCCGCAAGCGCGGTGTCGAACTGGATGCTTCGGCCGCCACCGAATCTTCCGAAAAGACGAGTGAATCGGGCGCTTCGCCGTCGTCATCGGGAGGTTCGGCCCCCCTCGGCAACTCGCGCGACGAGCTGTACCGGCAGATCGAAGCGATCGCGAACAACCTCAAGCGATTGGAGCCGCACAGCCCGATCCCCTTCATGCTGGAGCGCTGCGTCCGCCTCGGGAGCCTGCCTTTCCCGAGCCTGATGCGGGCGATCATCCGCGAGTCCGGCACCCTCGACGAACTCGACCGCATCATGGGCATCGAACCGGCGGCGGAGTAATTTTCTGGAACCACAAGCGTTAGCGCGCGGGTGAGGTACGGAGATGGCCTTCCGTCCCTCCCCCACGCGCTAACGCTTGTGGTTCCAATGGTGAGCAGCGCGGCCGCTCAAAACCGCACGTTCAGATTCATCAGGAACTCGACCCGCCAAGGGATCGGGGTGACCAGCGGCACCACCAAGGCGGGGCTGAGCGTGCCGCGGCCGAACAGGAAGTGGATCCCGGAAGTCATGTTCACTTGATCGCCCACGAAGATGCTGCCGTTGGGGTCGCGTTTGTTCAGCGGCGTCGTCATGTGGAATTCGAGGGTCGGGATGATCCCGGTGACGGTGCGCTCCGGCGTCCGGCTGAGCCAGTACCCGAAGGCGACGCTGTTCCAAAACAGGGTCGGATCGCGGGAGTCGGTCGGGGCCAGCAAGCTCGATATCCCCTGCACATAGGCTCGGTCGAAGTTCTTGAAGAAGCCGACCCAAGGCTGGAACAACCACGAGCGCGGCGCCGTCGAACCGTCGCCGAAATCGGGGGCATCGGTGCCGGTGGGGGTCGTCAGCACGAGGCCGACCGAGAAGAGGTTGCCCGTCTGGCGGTCGTTGTAGATCGCGTATTTGAAGAGCAAGCTGAGATCGCCGACGCCCGACTGATTCACGCCCGGGGGGCCGACGAGTTGGGCGAACGGGAGCCGCATTCCGAAGGACGCGTCGCCGTTGAGGAAGGTTTTTTCGAAGCCGGCGGTCTGCCGGTGCAAATCGACGGAGCCGAGGCCGGGGTTCTGCGATCCGTTCACGCCGTTGTAATAGTTGTACCCGGCGTAGATGCGATCCACGGGGCGCGGGCCGTCGTTCTCGCTGATCTTGATGCCGTTGTACCGGCTCACCACCGGCACGCGGATTTCGCGGGTGACGGTCTCGCGGACATCGCGGAAAATCGGCACGTCGGTCACCACCTTGCGGTTGTTCTCGATGGTCACGACTTGCTGCACGCCAATTTGCTCCTGCCGGACGACCGTCTCCGTCACGATTTGCCGGGAGTAGGTGACGCCGCTGAAATCCCCGTCGAACCCGGGGGCGGCGGTGGCCGCGGCGAGGCCGCCCGCTTCGCCGCTGCGGGAAAAGGCCCCGTCGCGCAGCGCACTATCGAGCGCGTTGGGAGTCTGCGGGGCGAGCGGATCGACCGTACCCGGCGTCATCGGGTTCGGCGACCCCGTCAGCGGCGGGCAATTCGGGTAGAGCGGGGCCACCGGTGGGCAGTGGGTGCGCTGGCCGAGAACCGCGGGGGCGGCCAAGGTCCTCGCGATCAAGCAGCAGGCGAATCGGGGCATGGGAACTCTCCGAAACCGGTGGTCAGTAACTGGCTCAGTAGGTGCCGACGCGGGCCGCGTTTGACCGCTGCCGACCGCCGGAGCCGTAGAAGTAATTGAGCCGCAGGCCGAATTGGGCGTTGAAGGTCCGGTCGGGCCGCTCGAACAGCGGGGCGGAAGCCCCGAGCGTCAGGTTGGTGTGTTCGCCGAGTTGGGCGACGATCCCGGCCGTGATGTTCAGTTCGGTGTTACCGATGCCGGAGGTCGTGATGCCTTGCCCTTCTGTCCGCCTGCTCACTTCTTCGAGCAAACGGTCTTGGGCGATGGCGTAGTTGTAGTGCAACTCGACGAAAGGCGCCAAGCCGCGCACCGTGCCCCGATCGCGGCGGAGCATCCAGTAACCGATCTGCCCGTCGACCGCGAGGTAGGGCAGATCCCAAATTCGCGACGAGCCGGTGCCACCGAAGACCTCGGGGTTCCAAGTGAGTTCCCCGCCCGACGTGTCGATGTTCACCGAGGTCCAAGCTTGGGCGAAGAAGCGGTCGTTGGGGGTATAAAGCACCGCGACGAACGGTTCCACCGTGACCGATTCGTTCTTGAACCGGTAGAGTTCGCCCCCCAGCGGCGACAGGACGATCTGATCGTCCGCCGTCGGCAGCGTCACGCCGACGCCGGACGAGAAATTGAGAATTTCGCTGTTCGTCCAGAGTCGTTTCAGGGCGAAGCGCAAGTTGCCGAGCTCGACATCCTTGGTCTCGAAGCCGTCCGTGTAGGAGCTGGCGAGCGTCCCGGCGAAGGGGAGTCGCACTTCC
>JANOSQ010000390.1:0-3359 GCA_031415915.1 Fimbriiglobus sp.
GGACGCGTGAGCGACGGACCGCATGCCGCGCGGCGAGTTCCGAATTGAACCCCAAAGCAATCGGTGCGTCGCTCACGCGTCCGGCTCGTCGCGACCGGTCGCCTACGCAGGCGCCGAGATTCGGACACGTCGAATGCAGTCGTTACAACCGCTACGACTCGATGAAGAAATGAGGAAGTTGATACGGCGGGTGTTCCCCCCTCAGGGTTGCTTCCTAGATTAGCCGATGTCCGTAGAATACCCAATCGCCCTCCCCAACTCCGACGTTCGCACACCTTGAGAGTTATCGATGAAACGGAATCGCTCGAAATTGCGCATCGAAGAACTGGAACGCCGCGAGAATCCGGCGGCCGTGAACATCGGTTTCGGGACCCCGGTCTTGGATTTCAACGTCGCCGGGTACACGCTGTCGCAGAACAACGCCAATAGGGGAACGACATCGTCCGCGTTCGGCTTCCAAGAAGCCGCGATGACGGCGCCCCAAGCAGTGACGACCGACAATGGCGCCGCCGGCACCGCGATCTTAGATGACGCTTTCGACGGCGCCTTGAGTTGGGGCTTGGCCCTGAACAACGGATTGCCCGTCCCCGGTTCGGTGCCCGCCAACGGCCCGCTGACTTACCACGACCAAGACGGCATCGTCGACATCGTCGGCACCGAGATTTCCCCGGGCGTCTACGGCCCCGGCACCATCCTCACGGGCAGCCCCAACTCGGCCAGCTTCGACGGCGATAGCTTCAACGGGTTGCAACTCTGGCAGCAGAACGCGGTCTTCGCCGTGAACGGCGCCCCGGTCATCCGCAGCATCTTCTACGTCACCAACACCACCGGCGCGACGATCTCGCAGAATCTCGGCGTGTTCAACAACCTCGGCTCCGACACCGACACGCGGATCTTCGATACCAGCACCGGCGATTTCGCCTTCACTCCCGGCGTCGATACGTACGTCGCCTCGTTCGAACTGAATAATTCCGTCGCCGCGGATCAGAACGACCCCAAGCTCGTCTTCCAACTCCAAGGCGGCTTCGGCACCATCCGCCAAGGCCTCGACCCGTCGAGCCGTTTCGTGGACGGCAACGACCAGCCGCACTTCAACTTCTACGCGACGCTGGAAGCGGGCGAAACCCAAGCGTTCATGATCTTCACCGGGCTGTACGAGTCGAAGCAGGTCGCCCTCGACAACAACGCCTCGTTCTCCAGCTACGGCGACTTGGTCGCCAACGGCCTCCTCGACGGCTTGACCGGCCCCGCTCTCGCGCTCATCCGAAACTGGGATCTCGCGGTCGAACCGCTGGGCGAAGTGGCCGGCACCCTCGCCGGCGTCGAAACGCGGGTGCAAACCTTCGCCGCCGACGGCACCCCGCAACTCGACTTCTCCCCGTTCCCGGGGTTCGCGGGCGGAATCTCGGTCGCCCGCGGCGATGTGAACGCCGACGGCGTCGCCGACATCCTCACCGGTTCCGGCGCCGGCGCCGCGGGGCACGTCCGCGCCTTCAGTGGAGCCGACGGATCCGAAATCGCCAGCTTCTTCCCCTTCGGCGACTACAACGGCGGGCTTTCCGTCGCGGTCGGTGACGTGGACGGCGACGGCTTCGGCGACTACGTCGTCGGCACCACCGACGGCTCTTCGCACGTCAAGGTGTTCAGCAGCCGCACCGGCGCGGAACTGCACAGCTTCTTCGCCTTCGATGGCTTCGCAGGCGGGGTCAACGTCGCCTCGGCGGACGTGGACGGCGACGGCCACGCGGACGTCGTCGTCGGCACCCGGACCGGCGCGGCCCACGTCAAAGTCTTCAGCGGGGCGACCGGCGCCGAAATCCGCAGCTTCTTCGCCTTCGACGGCTACACAGGCGGCATTTCGGTGGCCGCAGGCGATTTGAACTCCGACGGCTACGCCGACATCGTGGTCGGTGCCCAGCAGGGCGTAAGCCATGTGAAATCGTTCAGCGGGTTCGACGGTGCAGAACTCGCGAGCTTCTTCGCCTACGACGGCTCGCTCGGCGGCGTCAGTGTTTCGGTCGTGGACGCCGACGGCGACGGGCTCGCCGACATCGGCACCGGCTCGCGGGTCGGCAACCACGTCAAAGCCTTCCGTCCTTCCGACGGGTCGGAATCCGATTCCTTCTTCGCGGACACCGGCTTCGCCGGCGGCATCGACGTCGCCTGATGAGCCAACCGACACCCTTCGCGGGGGGTCGGGTTCATTCACTGAGCCCTACTCCTCCGCGCGTCCGTGTCGGCAAGTCGCGGCGATGCGGACAGGGCGAGCGTGTTCCTCGAGTGGGCGCGAGCGCCAGCGGTGGAGCAAGGAGAGCCCCCTCGGAACCGGGAGTCTTCTTACGGATGGGCGGTCACTTCTTGGCGGGGGCCAGCAGCGGTTCGAGTTGTTCGGGCTTCCGCGCGATGTAGCGGGCGATGCCGGAGAAGAAGAACAAGAATTGCTCCGCCCCTTCCTCGGCCATCTTCGGGGCGCTCGGGCCCATCATCTTCACCAAGCCCGCGGCGACGCGGCTATCCGCAAGCAAATAGACCTGCACGGTCGGTTTGAAGGTGGCGTTGCCCGTGTCTTTGTCTTGGGCGCCGCGCGGCGAGTGGAGAACCGCCACCGCCTTCACCGGCACCGTCGGCATCAGCGCGGCCGGCTTCACCTTGCCCGTGGCGTACCAGATCACGCCGTGCTCGAACTGGCCGACCGTCTGCCAAGTCAGTTCGCTCCCCGTTTCGTCGCTCCAGAAGAACTGCCCTTTGCCGAGATCGGTGATGTCCACGCTCGGCACCTTCAACCGCTGCCACGCTTTGGTGGTGCGATCCGGGTGCGCGATGAGCCATTCGTAAACGTTCGGGTGCGCGACGAATTCTTCATCGGACGCTTTCGCCGAAATGGTCGGCGACTTCATGATCCCCGCGACGATCTCGCGATGCTTTTCGTCGACGCAATCGATGAGCGGTTTCGGTTTGGCCGGCGCGGTGGAAGCTGCGGGGGCGATGGGGGATCGCGGTTCGGCGGCGGTCGCGGGCAGGCCGCCGGCGAGGGCGACCATCGAACCGAGAATCCACGTCCGAAGCGCTGCCATCGCACACCCGTGGACGCGGTGGGGACCGACCTCGCTATTCATCGAACCCCGCGGATGCGGAACATGAGGATTTCCCGATCCGCGGCGGTGGTGCAGCTCACTCGGGGCGCAACCGAACCTCGGATCCCGTCGACGGCTTTGCGCCCGTAAGGCGAGCGGCAGGAGGTAGCCTACCCAATTGAGGTTTCCGAAACGAGCTCGGCATGAGACGATGGGCAATTCACCCGTCACCCATCTTCTGAGGACGGAGTCATGGACGACTCGAAAGTCGCACCGATCGATGCG
>JANOSQ010000391.1:0-11430 GCA_031415915.1 Fimbriiglobus sp.
TGTTCGCCGCGGAATCTTTCGGATCGGGGAGCCGGTCGAGTTCGGCGATGTCGGCCTGGCGGTCGCCGCGGATCATCGCGGCTTTCGTCAGGGTGCAACGCGCGAGCCAATCCTTCGGTTGGTGTACCAACCGCTTGGTCGCCTCGCGCTCGGCTTCGGACCAACGGCCCGCCTTCAAATGCTTGGGCAACGTCAAGACCGGCATCGCCGAGTCGGACTCGTCGGCCGAGCCGGTTTCCAGCGCCCGCTTGCGTTGGATCGCCAGCGCGTCGTCGGGGTTCAATTTCAACAGTTCGTCGAGGGTCTTATGCAAGTCCTCCTCGTCCCCGGCTTTCGCGGCCCGGTCGAAGCCGACCCACAATTCGGAGGTGCGCTGCCTCTTGCGGGCCTCGGGGCGTGTTTTGAACTGGTAGTAGGCCGCGGTCGACACTCCGGCCATGAGGAGGGCGGCGGTGGCGAGCCGCATCCACATCGGGAAACGGCGCGCGAAGGTGCGGATTCGGGAAGGCCGAACCAGCGGACGGGGAGCGGACGCCATGATTCGGAGAGCCTGGGGGCGGGCCAACACAGTTCCTATAGTTTACGCCCGCCGCCCCGCTGGGATTGCAAAGAAATGAAGTGTTGGAGCGTCCCAACCGATTCGGCTCCCGCAATAACCCGCGCCCGAGTCTGTCCAGCGCGACACCCCACACCCCCCTCTGGACAGACTCAATATTTTCTGGACAGACCGAACTTTTCTGGACAGACCAAGCCCCCCTAGGACTTACGTCGCGCCAAAACAGGTAGGGTCGGCTGGACAGACTTCCGCCGGGCCATCCCTGCCCGCGCCCCTCAATCCGCTTTCACCCAGTTGGCCACCTCTTCGTCGCTCGACTTGGGCCGGGTGAAAGTCAACTCCTTGTTTTTGCCCAACGCCTTGTACGTCATCGTGCCCGCGTTCTCCTCGGCGCAACCGGAGTTGTGGACGTAGCTGCGGCCCGGCGCCCCCAGCGCGACGAACGCAGGCAGGTCGCCGTACTTCAGCGCCCCCGGCAGCATCATCGGGTCGGTCGGCTTCTTCAACTCGGCGAACTGGAAGCGGTTGGCGTCGGCGGCGAGCTTCGCGATGGCGTCGCCGGCCGCGGCGCGGGCGACGATGGCGATCGGCCCGAACTCGCCCCAGCCGATCAGGTGCTTCGCTTTCGAATTGAGCATCTGCGTGAAGGCGATGGTCGTCAGCACATCGTGGACGCGCTCGGCGAAGAGCGGCCGGTTGTAGCCGTAGGTGAAGCCGGCGTAGATCTCGGAGACCGCGAACGGCTTGGCGGGCGTTAGCTCACCGACGCCGAGTACGTCCGGCGCCACCACGGCGAAGCCGGCATCGACGAGCGCCTTCGCCGCGGCGGTCAACTTGTCGCCGTCGAACAGCGACGCCTTCCCCTTCGGGTGCAGCCAGATGACGGTGCGGCCGTCCGCCTTCGGCCCGTAGACCCCGGCGTGCGGTACGGCGTCCGCTTCGTTCTTGCGCCCGAGCACGGCCCGGTGCATGGTGAAGCCATCGTGCTTGCTTTCGGTCGGCCCTTGGCGGATCGCAATCTCTTTGGGCACGTCGTCCGCGATCATCGCCCGGAGTGCGACTTTCAAAAAGCTCTGGTACTTCACCGCACCCGGCTGATCCTTTGGCATTAGTTTCGCCACTTGCGCGTCGCTGGCTTCGGTCAACTTCGCCCGCAGTTCCTTCGACTTCAGTTCGTCCTTCGGCCGGGGGTGCTTGTCATCGAACACGCGCAGCTCCGCGGGGGCCACGGGTTTGAACGGCAGCTCCGCCACCGGTTTGTCGGTGCCGAGCAGGTGCTTGTTGAACCAGCCGTACATCATCTCGCGCGCCACTTGGTTGTAGTTGTGGCCGAACTGCGTGAACGCCTTGGCCAGCACGTTCTCCTCTTTACCGAGGAGCTTCCACAATTGCTTCAGTTCCGGGTAGCCTTTGGTTTCGATCTCTTCTGTCCAGTCTTTGGCGCCGCTCATCGCCATCGGCTTGGGAGCGAACACCGCGGCGAGTTCGATGTTGCCGGTGCCGACGCGGAAGAGGCTGCAGTTCTCGCAGATGCAGCCGCCCTGCATGGCGGTGCTGACCATGACAGCGGGGAAAGCCGCCGTGACGCGGTCGTCGATGGCCGCGAGGACGAAGGTCTGCGTACCGCCGCCGCTGGCCCCGGTGATGCCGATGCGCTTGGCATCCACATCGGGCAAGGCTTCGATGAAGTCGAGGGCGCGGATGCTGTTCCACGTCTGCAAACCCATCAGCGACTGCAACCGGAGTTCCCCTTCCGCGTCGGCGAAGCCCTCCGGATTGGGGACGCCCGACTTCAGGATATGCGGGATCGCGGTGCTGTCGGCGTAGCCGACCATGTCGTAGAAGAAGACGACGAACCCCATACGGGCGAGCATCTGGCAGCGCGCTTGCAGCGGGTACATCGCCCCTTCGAGGGTCTTCTCGGCGCCGGACTTGATCTCGTTCTTCGCGTTGGCTTCGCCGTTTTCGTACAGCCGGCCGTTGTTCCAGTGCCCGTGGGGGCAGAGGATCGCGGGATGCTTCGCCGATTCTTTCTCGTCTTGGATCGGCCGGTACAGGTTCCCGCAGACGTAGTGCCCGGGTGTGCTGGCGAAGAAGACCTTCTCGACGGTGTACCCGTCGCGGTCGATCCTGCCGTGAATCACCGGTTCGAGCTTGGTCTTCTCCGGCATCGGCCACAGCCCGTGTGAAACGAGCGTCTGCTCGCGGACGATCTGCCGGCGTGTGGCCCATTCCTCTTTGGTCTTGGGCACCGCAAACGGAAAGTAGTCGTTGAGGGTCTTGGGGTTGCCGAGGCGGAAGTCTTTGGGCCGCTCGCCGGCTTTGAAGATGGCGGTCGGGTGCGCATCGTCGGCGGCGAAGACGCGGGTGCAGACGGGGAGCAAGGCGGCCCCGGAGGCGAGCAGCATTTGGCGGCGCGTGAGCATGGATCGGCCCAAAGCGGAGAGGAGGAAGGAATCTGAGAGTACGCGGTGCGGAGTGGGGAGTCAACGGGGTGCTCGACGAGCCGGACGCGTCAGCGACGGACCGCACCGGAATAAAGGAGCCTTTGCGAAGTGGAATTGGTCCGTCGCTCACGCATCCGGCTCGTAAGTCCCCGGCTCGTAAGTCCCCGGCGCTTGTGGCCCCCGGCGTTGTCGGCTAAACTCCATTTCCCACCTTCTCCCGCCGGGATGCACTCCATGCCACGCCCTTTCACAGTCGCATTTCTTGCAATGGCCCTGTTCGTGACCGCGGCCTCCGCGCAGCAAACGCGCGAGGAGAAAGTCCGCGCCGACAAGAAGAAGATCGAGGCCGAGGGGAAGTGGATTTACAACGACGTGCCCAAGGCGTTCGCGGAGGCGAAGAAGACCGGCAAGCCGATCGTCGCGGTACTGCGGTGCCTGCCGTGCGAGGAGTGCGTCAAACTCGACGATGAACTCATCGACGCGGACGAACGCATCAAACCCCAACTCGAAAAGTTCGTCCCACTGCGCATCGTTTCGACCAACGGCCTCGATCTTTCGCTCTTCCAGTTCGACACCGATCAATCTTTCGCCGTCTTCTTCTTCCGCGAGGACGGCACCGTCTACGGGCGCTTCGGCACCCGCTCGCACCGCAAAAATTGGATCGGGGATGTATCGGTCGATGGGCTGGCCGAAGCGATGAAGGGCGCGCTCTCGCTCCACGCCGACTTCCCGAAGGCGAAGGATTCGCTCGCCGGGAAGCGCGGCCCGGTCCCCGAGTTCGCCCGGCCGGAACTCTTCCCGACGCTGAAGAGCAAGTACAAGGCGACGCTCGATTACGAGGGCAAGCTCATGCAGAGCTGCATCCACTGCCACCAAATCGGGGATGCCGCCCGCGATCACCGATTCGCCAAGAACGAAGTCCTGCCCGATTCGCTGCTGTTCCCCTACCCGCATCCGAAATCCCTCGGTCTGATCCTCGATCCGAAAGAACGCGCCACGGTGCTGAGCGTGGTCAAAGGCAGCGACGCGGAGAAAGCCGGCTTGCAGGTCGGAGACACTATCAAGAGCTTGGCGGGTCAACCGCTGCTGTCGATTGCCGATGTGCAGTGGGTACTGCACAACACCCCGGCGGAGGGCGGCACCGTGAAGGCCGAGATCGTCCGGGCCAAAGCCCCGCCGATGGAGCTGACCCTGAAACTGGAGAAGGGCTGGCGCCAGCAAGACGACATCTCGTGGCGGGCGAGCACGTGGGGCCTGCGCCGCAAGGCGCTCGGCGGCCTGTTCGCGATCGGACTCCCCCCGGAACAACGGGCGAAATTGAAACTGCCAACGGAGAAGATGGGCCTAATGATCGAACACGTCGGGCAGTACGCCCCGCACGACATCGCCCACAAAGCCGGCGTCCGCAAAGGGGATGTCCTCGTCGGGTTCGACGGCCGCACCGACTTCGGCCGCGAGACCGATTTGATCGCCTACGCGTTGCGGGAAAAGAAGTCCGGCGATAGCGTGAGACTGGAGTTGCTGCGCAACGGGACGGCCCAAACGATCACCATGAAGCTACCCTGAGCGAGGCTCCATGTCCGAGCGCCGCCGCGGATTCACTCTGATCGAACTGCTCGTCGTGATCGCCATCATCGCGATTCTGGTCGGGCTGTTGCTCCCCGCCGTGCAGAAGGTGCGCGAAGCGGCCGCGCGGACGCAGTGCACCAACAACATGAAGCAACTCGGCTTGGCCCTGCACGGGTTCCACGACACCAACCAAGCCTTCCCCGCGTCCGGTTGGACCACGGCCGGGCCGGGCAACCCCGCCGGGAAGTTCGTCGGTTGGCGCCCGTTGACGCTGCCGTTCCTCGAGCAGAAGAACTTGCAGAAGCTCTACGATTTCAACGTGAATTGGTGGGAGGGCACCAACCCGACCGCGGGCGCCGTGCCGGTGAAGACGTACCAGTGCCCGAGTGTGCCGCAGCGGAAAGCGGTGCTCTCCGCCGTGGCGAAGTCCCCCCGGCCGGCGCTGGCGTTCACCAACCCTATTGCCCCGACCGATTACGAAGCGATCCTCGGCGTGCAGCCGAACTCGATCAACCCGCATCTGCCGGCGCCGCTGTACCACGCCGGCAACCGCTTCTCGGTGATGTCCCGCAATTCCCGGACGCGGATGACCGACGTGACCGATGGCACCTCGTCCACGATTCTCGTCGTCGAATGCGCGGCCCGCCCGCTCGTCTTCCGCAACCGCTCGGCCAACGCGTCGCTGAACAACGACCAAGGCATCGGCTGGATCGACAGCGAAGGGCCGTTCAGCTTCGACGGCGCTTCCTCGGACGCGAGTACCGAAGGTTGCGGCCCGGCCGGTGGCTGCACCTCCGCGATGAACAAGAAGAACGACAACGAGCCGTTCAGCTTTCACAGCGGCGGCGGCAACTTCCTGTTCGCCGATGGCCACGTTCAGTTCGTGCGTGAGGGGGTTCCAATCGCGGTCTTCGCCGCGCTCTGCACGATGAACGCCGGCGAAGTCGTCGGCGACTACTGATCGGCGAATCGGGGTACTGACAGCCAGTTATGGAATCGCATTTGATGCTTTCGTCCCAACGGGACGAAGAAACTAACGATGCGATTGCCTACCTGACTGTCAGTAAATCGTTCGCTCCCCCTTGAAGAATCCCCCCTTCAACCCGGCCACGGTCATCAGCATCTGCCGGCGGATGACCGGGATCTTCGGCAGCCACGGCAACACGCGATCGCGGCCCCAGCCGAGGATCGGCCAATCGGATTGGAAGAACGGCGACAGGAAGAACGTGACGGCCGAGTAGTAGCGCTGGTAGGCGCGTTGGCGCCGCTCGAACGAGCGAAAGGCTTCCAGCGGTGTCGGGGCTTCGGCCAATGCCCGCGCGAGCATCCACGCATCGACCATCGCGAGGTTGATCCCCTGCCCGAGGTGCGGGCTCATGGCGTGGGCGGCATCGCCGATGAAAATGGCGTTCCGGTCGAAGCGACGGGCCATCCAGTTGTGCTGGTAGGTCGTGAACAGGAGTTGGTCGAAGTCGAACAGGTGCTGCGTGCATTCCTCCGCCCGCGGGCAGAACCGCTCGATCTCGGCCTTCAGCGCATCGATTCCCCGGGCGCGCAGCGCAGCGTATTCCGTTTTGGGGATGCCCCAATAGAGCGTCGTCAGCCCGTCGCCCATCGGCACCAACCCGCACAGGTACTTGGTTCCCTTCACCACTTGGAACAACTCGCCGCGGACCGGCATCCCCGGCGTGATGGCCCAGAGCGTGCCGTGGGAGTACCGCCAAGACATTTGCCGGGTGCCGAGCAGGCCGCGCAAGCGGGAGCGGGCGCCGTCGCCGCAGACCATGAAATCGAACGGGCCGTGAGTTTCTCCCGCGGTGTCGAACAATTCGACCGAGCCATCGGGAAGTTGGCTCCGACCCGCGATCTCGATTCCGAGCCTCACATCGACCGGCACCGATTCCACCAACGTTTTCAGTGTCTCGAAGAGCACCCCGCGGTGGAGGCCGTAGGCCCGGCAGCCCTCGGCGTACAACCCGTATTGATTGCGGATGAGCGGCCGACCGCCGACGTGGGTCGCGTGGAGTTCGTCGATGGGCGCCGCGTGGGCGAGGATGTGATCGAGGACGCCCAAGTGGCGGAGCACCGCCTGCCCGGACATTTGCAAGAGGATGCCGGCGCCGACCGCGCCGACGACCGGCGCCCGCTCGAAGAGGGTGACCGCGTGCCCGGCCTTGGCCAGCAGATAGGCGGACGTGGCCCCCGCCATGCCGAAGCCGATGACGGCGACACGGTAGCTGCGATTCGCCACGGGTCAATACTCATGTGTAAAAACAACGCACCGGCTCGGTGAGCGGTGTTTGCTGACCGTCTGCGATCACGAGTCCGCTTCAGCGGATAGCCATCCACTGTGCCACTCCGATGATGCAGCTCATTGAACAAGGTGTTTCAGCCCTGCGACCCTCGGCCCGTCTTCGCCGATGGATCGGTTCGATTCCAGCGCTATTCCGCGAATGCGATCCTGCCGGCCATGTCCACACGCGGCGGCGGGGAGACCGTCACCTTCGCGGACTGATTCACCAACGGTACTCGATGCCCACTTGAACCCCCGTTGCCCAGAAGTCCGATTGGCGGAAGGTGGGGAGGGGGCGGGGGTTGGCGGTGGGGGCGACCCCGGCGGGCGGGTTCGGCACCAAGGCCACATCGACGACGCGGTCGATTTGATCCCCCGGGCGCACGACGTTCGACCAATACAAGAAGTTGTACCCGAGCGACACCCGCAGGTTCGGCGCGATGCGGTAGCCGAGGCTGGTGGTGATTTCCGGGACGACGCTGAACTTGTTCTGGCTGAAACTCCCCAGGTTCGGGCCTGTGGCCAGCAAGCCGCCGCGGAAGTTTTCTTGGGCCTGACCCGGTCGCGTTCGCCGTTGAAGGCCGTCGATTTCGACCGTCTGCAAAGTCGTGCCCAAGGCGATGCCGGCTCGCAGATCCCAGTCCAATCGACCGAGTTTACGATTCCAGAAGCCGCCGACTTGACCCCCGTGGAAGCGGTTCCGGGTCTCGAAGCGATCTTGGACGAACACCTGAGTTCCCACGGGATCGGGTGAAAGAGGCCCGGTCGATGCCAGCGTTTCGGAGATGGTCAAGCTTTCGGTGAGGTTCAAATGCCGGTAGCCGGCGTACCAGCCCGTGGTGCGGTCGCAGGTTCGGCAGAGGGCTTTGCGGAAGTTGACATCCGCCCCCCACAGGTACGAGTCGGTGGTGATGTCGAGCCGGCCGGACGACAGATTCGGCAGCGCGACGATTTCCCCGAACTCCGCGTTGAAGTTCGGCGCGAAGATCGGCCGGGTGATGACCGGGAATTGCGAGCTGTCGAAGCTCGCGCTCTCGCTGCGGCGCCCGAGGAAGAAGTATCCGGCATCGACCCCGCGCAAGCCGCATTCGTCCAGCCAGCCGCCGGCGCGGACGCGGAAGCCATCGCGCAAGCCAGGCCCGAATGTTCCCGGCCCGATCAAGTTTTGCGTGCCCGGCTGGCCGAGGAATCCCGGCTGACCGAGCGTGTTCGTCGTCGCCAGTACGGGGATGTTGGGTCGATTCGCCCACCAGAGCAGGTACTCGGCTTGGACGAAAAACTTGTCCTCGGCGGTACCGGCATCGGGGATCGCCACGGGCGCGTTCGGTTCGCGGGTCAGCAGATCGAGACCGAACAGATCGCGGAAGAGGAAATCGTTGGAGAGCCGCACGGGTTGCGACCCGAACACGTGGTGGCGGACCGGTATCCCCGCTTCGGCGGGCGTCACCGCCGCGCTGCGTTGCAACGTAGCGCTCGCAATCGGCGCGGCGGGGGTATCGTTGCAAATCGGCCGTGGACTCGGCAGTAACCGCGGCGCCGGCAACGGCTCGGTGGCCGGCAGCTTGGGCAACTCGGGCATCGGCAGGGCGGGCAATTCCGACGGATACTTCGGTTCGGTGGCGACCCGAGGGCCAAATGCCCCTTTCGTTTCAAGCGGAGGTAACACGGCCGGCGGGGTCAGCGGTTCCAAGCCCATGGTCGGGGGTGCGAGCGGCAAGGCGACCGGGGTCGGCACGATCGGGATCACCGCGGGCGCGGCCGTTTTCCACGGGGTCTCGGGGGCCGGTGCCACTTCGGGCAGTGGTGCGGGCTTCTCAACGGGCTTGGCGACCGGGGGCGACTTCTGCGCGTCGGCCGTCTTCCAACCGAGATCCTCGGCGGAAACGACGGGACCGAGCCAGCCGAGCGCGAGCACCGTCATCGTTCGAACGCGCTTCATCCCGGTTCCTCCTCCCACCACCGCCCGGCGGACTATCTCCGGTATCTTTCGGCCAACGGCCCGCGCAACCGTCAAGGTTTCTCGAAACGGGAGAACAATTGCCATCCGCAAGCTTTGCCCAGATTCGCGCGTCGGGCCAATCCGGGTTGACGCGGGGGTCACATCTTGGCATGACGGTGAAAACTTGAGCGAAACCGGGCCGAATTTTCCCCGGTGGAGGAGGGCGTTGCATGAGCGGTCGAATCGAACTCACGAAGCGCATCTTCGGGGCGTGTGCCGCGATCGCGATGGTGGTCATTTCCGCGGCGAACGCGCACGCGTTCTACTGGCCCGGTTGGCCGGGGGCCGGGGTGACGGAGCCGCCGTCGTTCACGCCCAAGCAAGTCGTCGAAGACTTCCCGCCGCCGAAGACGCCGCTTGACCCGACCGATCCGCCCAAGCAGGTCCCGGAACCGGCCACGCTGGTCATCGCGGGACTCGGACTCGGGGTGCTGGGCTTGCGGAAGGTGTTGAAACGGCGAGTGCGAGCTCCGGATCGGATTGCACCGGAGTGCAACTACGAGGCGTGAGGGTTCAATCGCCGTTCGGCACGCCGTCGAAAATGCTCGCGCTGACCCGCAATGACTTCCCCCACTCGGCGGGCACCTTCAGCGTGTCCACGGCCTTGAGGTCGGCAGCGGAAATCCGCGGGCCGTCGCAAATGCGCTGAGACGGTGTCGAGTTGGGTGCCTACGCTTCGATCACTTCGATCATCACGGCGGAAACGTTGTCCCGGGAGCCGCTGTCGAGGGCGAGTTGGCCCAAGCCTTCGGCGCAGGCTTGCATGTCGGATTGGCCGCCGATGTATTCGAGGAGTTTGTCGTCGCTGACGACGCCGGTGAGGCCGTCGGAGCAGAGCAGGAACCGGTCGCCCGCTTGGAGCTGGACGGCGAGCACGTCCGGGCCTTCGCCGACTTCTTTGCTGCCGAGGTATTTCCAGAGGACGTTCTTGAAGCGGTGATCCTTGGCTTCGGCGGCCGAGATGGTATTCGCTTCGACGAGGGCTTGCGCAAGGGAATGATCGACGGTGAGTTGTTGGATCGTCTTGTTGCGGACGAGGTATGCCCGGCTGTCGCCGACGCCGGTCACGAACATTTCACCCGATTTGCGCCAGAGGGTCATTACCACGGTGGTGCCCATGTTGCGCATGTCTTTATCGAGAGCGCCCATGGCCATGATTTCTTCGTTGGCCTGGACGATCGAGCGCTTCACCACGCCCTTGACCCCGTCGCCGTTGAGGTGCGAGGCGAGGTGCTTGCGGAGTTCGCGCGGGATGATGTCGATCGCCTTCTTGCTGGCGATTTCCCCGGCCGCTTGGCCCCCCATGCCGTCGGCCACCACCGACACGGTGAGGTCGGGGAACTGCTTGACTTCGATGGAGTCTTCGTTGTTTTCGCGGTAGTTGCCGAGGAGGCTGCACTTGCCGATGTTGAGTGCGAGCGCCATGGTGGTCTCTCTGGGTTCGCCATCGCCCGGCGGGAGCGAGGCTGCGGATCATCTTCTAGGATTGTTGCGAAAAGTTAACGCGCGGGCGGCGCCGAGTCAATCGGCGCCGTTTCCGCAACGATTTCAGCTTACAACGGTAGTGCGCGGAACGCAACTTTCCGCTGGGAAGTTGGAAGGGCTCCGAAAGGAATCCCCGGGCGTACCGGCACAATCGACCGTCCGAACTTCGGACGGTTCACTTCACATCGCGGAGGGCGTTGTAGCCCAGATAGCCGACGACCGCGCTGGCGATGATCCCGAAGATATCGACGTAGGCGAAGGGGTTCTCTTCCGATCCGGTTCCGCCGAAGGGGAAGCCGGTGAAGAGATCGAGGAGGAAGACGATCAGCATGACAGCCGCAGCCCCGAGCGCCGCGTAGCACATCCACTTTTCCATGGCCCAGCCTTTCCAACCCGAGGGCTGCCTGCGAAAATCCCCCGCCGTCCGGCGAACGGGAGCCAGTGGGAAGGGCTGGCAATCCGCGCGCAACTCGGGGAATTTCGCGGTAGTATAGCGTTCCCCCCATCGACCGCAACCGGCGGTGGGGTATATTCCAGCGACGCGGCTCCTTCTCGCATCGCGCCGGTGGCAGAACGGGCACAACTGGGTCGGCCGGGCAAATTCAAAGGGGGTGAAACCGCTTCTCCGAGCGAATTCCCCTTGAAGAACGCCCGCGATGCCCTAAATTTTGGGTATTGCCGGGGTGGCGGAATTGGCAGACGCGCCAGCTTGAGGTGCTGGTCCTCGCAAGGGGGTGCAGGTTCAAGTCCTGTCCTCGGCATCGCAGTGTGATTCAAGGACTTAGGGCAATTGCTCTGAGTCCTTTTTTTGTCCCATTGTCAAATTTGGTACAATTACCTATCTCACATTTCGGTGACGTTGCTGGGGTCAAGGATCGCATGCATGGCAACACTCCAAATTCGGAAGAGTAGCTACCGCGTGCTCTTCTGCTTGAACGGGAAGGCGAGCGGCAGCACTTGATTCACCTGCCGCACGGCTTGATCGTGATGTCGTACTTGCGAAGCGACGGCGAGCGCTCCATCCGCGCCTCGTACGGCTCCATCTCCTTCTTCGAGAGTCGGATGCCGTTACGGTAGTCGC
>JANOSQ010000392.1:0-12489 GCA_031415915.1 Fimbriiglobus sp.
CACTCGATTCGCCCGAACCGGACGACGAGGAGCTCCGCTTCGCCACCCTCGGCCGATTGCTGCCGGGCATCGCCCACGACGTGAACAACCTGCTGGCGGTGATCTGCGGGTACGCGGAATTGCTGTCCGAAGAACTCGATCCGCTCGACCCGCGCCGCGAACTCACGGGCCTGATCGGGGATCTCGGCCGGCAAGCCGGGGAGATGCTGGTGTACGTCAACGGGCTGAGCCGCGCCCGCGCCATCCCGATTGTGAGCCTGCCCGAGTTGTTCGCGAAGCTCGTTCGGATTCTGCCCCGGTACGTCGGCGCCGAGATCGCCTTCAGCGTCGATTGCGCTCCGGATCTGGGTGCCATCCGCGTCGATCCGATCGAAGCTCTGCAAGTCGTGTTGAACCTCGTGGGGAACGCCCGCGCCGCGACGGCCGGGGGCGGGGCGATCGCCGTCCGCGCCGTCGGCCGCACGCTCGCCGAATCTCGCGCCGGTTGGCCGCATACGGTTCCCGCCGGCCGCTTCGCGGTTCTCACGGTCTCCGACACCGGCTGCGGCATCGACGACGAAACCCTGCGCCGGATCTTCGAACCCCACTTCACGACCCGCGCCGACGCCGGCGGCACCGGCTTGGCCACGGTCGCTCGGATCGTCACCAACGCCGGCGGCCGCATCCAAGTGGAAACCGAACCCGATTGGGGAACCCGCATCCGGGTTTTCTTCCCGATGGCGTGAGTGGCACGAACGTGTAAACTGTTCCGATGCTCGATTGGCTCTTCAAACCGTCGTGCCCTTGCGATCCCGCCGCCAAGGAGTGGGTCGAGGAACGGCTCGATTGGTTGACCGCCGAGTTCGACGATCACGCCTTCAACGGCCGGCGGATCGTGCTGCCGACGCGCGAGTTTTTCCCGGAGCCGTTCGACGGTTCCGAAGATTCGGTGCGGACGCTGTTGGAAACGGTCTGCGGCTACATGGACGTCGTGCCCGATCTGCTCGATCTGCAGTTCACGGCGACGCCGCAACTCGGTTTCGTGAACGAGCACGGGCAGGCACTCGGGGAAGCGGCGGGGACGTTCCAAGAACACGAGCGCGGTTTCGTCATCACCGTCGACAAGGCGGAAATGCACGATTACATCGGATTGGTGGGAACGCTCGCCCACGAGTTGGCCCACGTCCGATTGATGGGCGAGAACCGCATCGGCGGCGACGCCTTCGACAACGAAATCCTGACCGACCTGACCGTCGTGCACTTCGGGCTGGGGATCTTCTTGGCGAACACCCCGCGCAACTGGCCGAGCGCGTACGGGTACTGGCCCGACACGCACCTGTTGAAACCGGAGTACCTGACGCCGCCGATGTTCGGCTGGGCGCTGGCGCACCTCGCGTGGTTCCGCGGCGAGGAGAAGCCCGAGTGGGCGAAGTACCTCAACAGTTCGGCGCGGTCGAATTTGAAACAGGGGCTGCGGTACTTGCTTGCGACGGGGGATTCGGAGTACAAGCCGGTGCGGCTGCGGGGAAAGTGACGTCGATCGCGATCTATCCGAGGCGAGGGGGCGTGTGACTACGAGGCGTGTTCCGGCACTGCCGCACACGGAACCATTGCGGCCCGGAGGGAAAGGCTGAGCAAAACGCTGGCGATTTGGCCCGCGGTCGGAGCGAGTCCGGGCGCTGCCGCCGCGGTCGCCAGTTCTTCCAACCGTTTCCACTCCGCATCCCTCAATGGAATCTTGGCGCGGAGATCGGTGCCAGAGAGAGCGGGCCTGCCCCCCGTCGATTGGAGCCGGCCCATCAATTCGGCGCGGATGGCGAATAGAGTGATGGGGCTGGAAGTGCCGCGCGATCCCGAAGCCGTTGCCTCGGCGCCCAACGCCGCGGCGATAACACCGGCGGATAAGCGCGGCGGAGTTGCGGAAGTATCGCGAATCCTTTTGGGTGCCGGTCCGGTCATGCGAATGCGCTCGGCCATCATGACTCTCCTAAGTCGGATCGAAACCGCGAATCCGAAAGAATGTCCCGTCGAACTCGAACGCCATCTCGCCTTGGTTGGTCTCCCGACCCAAGCGGTGCAGAAACTCGCGGATCGTCGGGACGCCCGCCGCGAACGCTTCGGGTCGGACGAACGAATACACCACGACCGGGTTCTCCCAAACGATTCCGTTGTCGTCGCCCAACCAGCCGCCCTCGACCGGAGGCATCGCCGTGGCCCCGCCGTTCAATTCGGAGAGCAACCGCATCGCTTCGAGAACCCACTTCCGCTGATTGCCGATCTCACGTCCGTCCCGATCTTTATTCGGGATGTAAATCGAAAAGCACTGCGATGAAGATTCTGCGGCACCGAGCGCCGCACCCAAGTCGAGTGGCTGTTCATCTCGGTAATCTTCGACGGCCATTTCGTCTCCCAAGCAAACTGTAACCTTCTGGGCCCAAAAGTCAATACTGCGTTGGACGACGCTGTTCCAAGGGATCGAATCATCCGCTGTCCTTCAGTATTGATACTCAAACCCCCATGCCCCCACCCGCGCTCGAAATCCGCTCCCTCGCCAAAACCTACCCCGGTGGCGTCGCGGCGCTGCGCCCCACCTCGCTGACCGTGGAGGTCGGCGAGCGGCTCGTCCTGCTCGGACCGAGCGGGTCGGGGAAATCGACGCTGCTGCGGTTGCTCATCGGCTTGGAAACGCCGGACGCCGGCGAGATCCTCGTGAACGGGGTGCGCGTCGATGGGTTGCCACCCCACGAACGGGGCATCGCATTCGTCCCGCAACGGCCGGCGCTGTACCCGCAGATGACCGTGAAGCAGAACTTGGAGACGGTCGTTGCAAGAACGCAGCTCACGCATGCGGCTCCGACGATCGAACTGCTGCGCCTCGGCGAATTGCTGGCGCGCTACCCGCACCAACTGTCCGGCGGGGAGACCCAGCGGGTCGTTTTGGCCAAGCTCCTGATCCGCAAAGTCGGCATTTGGCTCCTCGACGAACCCTTTTCCGGCCTCGATCCGCTCTTCCGGGCCGAATTTCGCCGGGAACTCCACTTGCTACTCGGGTCATCGGCCGCCACAATGCTCTTCGTGACTCACGACCCGGCCGATGCGTGGTCGTTGGGCCGTCGCGTCGGAGTTATGGGCGAAGGCGTCCTACACTCCCTCGGTACCGCGGAAGAATTGCGAAGCCGACCCACGACTTCGTTCGTGGCCTCGGCGCTCGGAAGTTTCAACCTGCTCGACGGCCATCTCGAACCGATCGCGAGTCACAGCGACCCCTCCGCAACGGCGAAGTTCATCTTCGTCTCGGAGTGCGGCTCGGTCCGGGTGCCGGTTCCCAATCCATTGGGAACCAAGCTCGAACCGATACACCGTTTGACGCTCGGCATCAGACCCGAAGACGTTCGATCGAGTCCGGCGGAACGGTCCGCTTGGCTTCTCGTCTCGGCTGAACCGGCTGGCAGCGGATGGCTACTCACCGTAGCCCGGGGTCGCACCCGGCTACGCACGGAGTGGCGTTCCGGCTCGCCGCCCCCGGTCGGCACCCCCCTGGAATGGACACTCCCGCCCGAGCGCGTGCTCTGGTTCGACGGTCGAACCGGCCGACGACTCGACGTTTGATTCGCGCCGCCCCGCCGGCGCGACACCCCGGAGTTTGCACCATGGCAGTCCGCCGCAAAAAGGCCGAAGTCGTCGATGCCCCCAAGGCCAAAGACCACCTGCTCATGGGCAAGGAAGTCTTGAAGCTCGTCGATGCCATGAAGGAAGAAAAACGGATCAGCCCGGAGGTGATCTTCAGCGGCATCGAAGCGGCCATCCAACTCGCGGCCCTCCGGCACTTCGCCGTCGAAGAAGGCGTCATGGTGCGGATCGATCGCGCCACCGGCGAGATTTCGGCCAAGTTCGGCGACAACGAAATCGAACCCGAAACCCTCGGCCGCATCGCGGCGCAGTCCGCCAAGCAGGTGATGATCCAGAAGATCCGCGAGGCGGAATCGGATACGGTCTTCAACGAGTACGCCGCCAAGAAAGGCGACATGATCGTCGGCACCGTCACCCGCGTCGACGCCGGCACCGCCATCGTCAACCTCGGTAAAACGGAAGCGCTGCTGCCGCGCTCCGAGCAAATCCCCGGCGAAACCCACCACGTCAACGAGCGCGTCAAGGCCGTTGTGTTCGAGGTTCGCAAAACCGGTCACCGGGTGAAGGTCGTCCTGAGCCGGGCCCACCCCGACTTCGTGAAGTCCCTCTTCGAAGAAGAAATCCCCGAGATCGCCGACCGCACCATCGACATCCGCGCCGTGGCGCGCGAAGCCGGCTACCGCAGCAAATTGGCCGTGTCGAGCATCGACATGAAAGTCGATTGCGTCGGCGCCTGCGTCGGGGTCCGCGGCAGCCGGATCAAGAACATCATCGAAGAACTCAACGGCGAACGGCTCGACATCGTCCGCTGGAACGACTCGCTCCAAGTTCTGATTCCCAACGCCCTGCAACCGGCCGCGATCAGCGATGTCTTCACCTACCCGCGCCTCGGCCGGGCCATCGTGCTCGTCGAAGACGACCAACTGTCGCTCGCCATCGGGCGACGCGGGCAGAACGTCCGGCTGGCGTCGAAACTCGTCGGGCTCGACCTCGAGATCATGACCCACGAAGAGCTGGGCGAATCGCTGGAACGGGCCGAGCGCTGGTTCCGCCAATTGCCGCACTGCGGCGAAGAACAAGTGCAAGCGCTCATCGAAGAAGGGTTCTTGTCGTACAATGAAATCACGTTCGTGGACGGGCAGGAATTGAACCTGTTCATGAAGCTCGAAATGGAGCAGTGCAACGAGATCGTCGATTACGCGGAAGAATACGCGCGGATGATGGACGAGAGCGTCGAGGAAGAACGCCGGCAAGTGGAAGAAGCGGCTGCGGCGGAGCGGGCCGCCCAAGCGGAAGCGGACGCCGCGGCGGCGGAAGCCGAAGCTCTGGCGCAAGCCGAAGCGCTGGCCGCGAACCCGCCGGCCGAGGATGTGTCCGAAGTGACGGCGGTCGGTGAACCGACCGCCGAGCCGGTCGCCGATGAAGCGAGTTTAGAAGAATCGCAAACACCCGAGGAGGAGACGATGACAACCGAAGAAACCCCCGCGTTGGCCGTCGAGGCCGACGCGACCGAAAAGACCACCCCGGAAGGAGCGTCGGCATGACCGCCGTCGCACAACACCTACCCAATCCGAACATTCCGGTTAGAATTCCCACTTAACGGGGCCGCGCGAAGCGGCCTCCCAAGGAGCGCCGCTTGTCGAAGACCCAAGAGAAGACCCAAGAGAAGGTTCGCGTTTACGCTTTGGCCAAAGAGCTGAAGCTCGAAACCAAGGACATCCTCGATCTTTGCAACGAGCTGGGCTACCCCAGCATCAAGAATCAATTGAGCGGGTTGGATCCCGAGCACGTCGTCGCGCTCAAGAAGCGCGTCAAAGAGGGTAGCCCGAAACCGGCCGCTCCGACCGCTGCAACCGCCAAGCCCGTCCCCGCCGCCGGCCCGCCGAAAACCTTGGAAACGAAGGTTCGCACGCTCCCGCCGCCCAAGCTCGCGAAGCCCGTCGTCGATTTGAAGCCCGAAGAGCCCGTAGCCGAAGTGGAAGCTCCCGCCGCCCCCGAAGCGACGGTCGAGGCTCCCCCGACCGTCGCGGCGGAAGCGCCGATCGACGAGCCGACCGCCCCGCCGCCGCCGTCGGTGCAACCGGCATCCGGAGTCATTCAGGGTCGCGGGGTCAAGGATTTGCTGAACCCGAATCGGATGCCCGTCCTCGCCAGTCGCCCGAACCCACCGCGGCCCGGTCCACAAGGCCCGCCGCACCAAGTCCCCCACCGCAGTGGCCCACCCGCCGCACCACCGGCCCCCGTGCCCGCTCCGGCGCCTCCCGTCGCCGAAGCGACGGCGCCCGCGGCTGCTCCAGTAGTTCCAGCGCCGATCCCTTCCCCAGTCGCTCAGCCCCCGCGCCCGCCCTTGCCCCAGCGCCCCATGGGTCCACTGCCGCAGCAGGGCGTCCGCAACCTCGCCGGGAATACCCAAGCGGGCCCGGCGCGCACGCAGTACGGCCCGCCCAACGCCGGCCCGCCCCGCACTCAGTTCGGCCCACCCAATGCCGGCCCACCCCGCACGCAATTCGGCCCGCCGGTTCGCCCCGGTGCGGAAACCGGCGCCCCCGCTGGCCCGCGCCCGCCGGCGCCGACCAACACCGCACCGGCCGGGAAGCCGGGCACCTCGATGAAGCTGACGCTCGACCAGATCAAGAAGTTGCGCGAACTCGAACAGAAGCGCGGCAAGCAGTCCATCGGCGAGATCCACAAGATCATCGCGGAGCCGGTCAAACCGGGGGACGGCAGCCCCGCCGGCCCGGACAAACCGGCCTCGGGTCTCACGCGGCCTCCCATGCCGCGCGGCCCGATGAAGCCCGACGAAGGCGAAGGCGGCGACGACAAAAAGAAGCCGGGCGAAGTCGCCGGGCGCTCCGGCCGCCACGCCGGCCGGCAATCGCGCGACCGCAAAGGCCCGACCGACAAGGGCGCGATCATCATCCAAGGCGGTCAGGCCGAGGTCATCGATCAGCAGTCCGGTTCGCGGCGCGGCCCCCGCGCCGCCCTCATGCGGAAGCACCTGCGCCAGAAGAACCAACAAGCCGTTAAGAAGGAAGGCCCGGTCGAAATCCTCCTGCCGATCACGGTGCGCTCCCTCTCGGAAGCCATCGGCATGAAGGTCGGGGATCTGTCGAAGCAACTGGTCAAGGAAACGTCGCAGCTCTACGGCGTGAACTCGGTCATCGCCTTCGACGTGGCCGAGCTCATCGCCATCAACAAGGGCATTCACCTCGTCGTCAAGAAGCAGGAAACCGCCGAAGACAAGCTCCTCGAGCAATTCCGCATCCGCGCCGAAACCGTCGACCCCGAACTGCTCCGCCCCCGGCCGCCGGTCGTCACGATCATGGGCCACGTCGACCACGGCAAAACGTCGCTCCTCGACAAGATCCGCATCGAGTACGGCATGGCCTCCGATGTCGTTTCCACCGAAGCCGGCGGCATCACGCAAGTGCTCCGCGCCTGGCGCGTCGAGAAAGACGGCAAGCCCGTCACGTTCCTCGACACCCCCGGCCACGAGGCGTTCACCAAGATGCGGGCGCGGGGTGCGAACGTCACCGACATCGTCGTCATCGTGGTCGCCGCGACCGACGGCGTCATGCCGCAGACCGAAGAGGCCATCGCTCACGCCCGTGCCGCCGATGTCGACATCATCGTCGCCATCAACAAGATCGACATGCCGAACGCGAACATCGACAAGACGCGCCGGCAGCTCTACCAGATGAACTTGCTCCCCGACGACATGGGCGGCGAAGTGCCGTTCGTCGAAACCAGCGCCGTCACCGGCGCCGGCATCGCCGAACTGCTCGACACCATCGGCATCATGGCCGAACTCAACGAAGGGTTGATGGCCGACCCCACGCACCCCGCGTCGGGCACCTGCCTCGAAGCCTATATGGACGGCGACCGCGGCGTCATGGCGACCCTGCTCATCCAGCAGGGGACGCTCCACAAGGGCGACATCATCCTCTGCGGTTCGACCTTCGGCCGCGTCCGCGCGATGTACGACGACCTCGCCAACCCGATCAAGGAAGCCGGGCCGAGTACGCCGGTGAAGATCTTCGGCTTGAACGAAGTGCCGGACGCCGACGACCCGTTCTACCTCGTGAGCGACCTGAAGACGGCCGCGGAGATCGCCGAGCGCCGCGAAGACAGGCGGCTCGAAGATGAGCGCATCAAGTTCGCCCCGCAAAGCCTCGACATGCTCAAGGAGCGCAACTCGAAGGTCAAGATCACCGAACTCAAGGTGATCCTGAAGGCCGAAGCCCGCGGGTCGGTGGAAGCGATCAAGAAGGAACTCGAGAAGCTCATCCACGAGGAAGTGCGCTGCAAGGTGCTCCTCGCGGGCATCGGGGCCATCAGCGAATCGGACGTGTCGCTCGCGCTCACCAGCCCGGCGGATACGCTCGTGATCGGCTTCAACGTGACCCCGGACGACGCGGCGATCAGACTGGCCGAGGCCCGCGGCATCAGCCTGCGGGAGTACCAGATCATCTACAACCTCGTCGACGACGTGAAAGCCGCGCTCGAAGGTCGGTTGAAGCCGATCGAGGAAGTGGTCCACTTGGGCCGGGCCATCGTCCGCGAGTCGTTCAAAGTGTCGAAGGTTGGCACCATCGCCGGCTGCTACGTCACGCAGGGCACCATCGAACGCAGCGCCCGCGTGCGGGTCATCCGCGACGGCGCGGTGATCTTCCCCGCCGGCGATCGCAACATCGGCCTCGACAGCTTGAAGCGCTTCAAAGACGACGCCAAAGAAGTCCGCGAAGGCTTCGAATGCGGCATGAGGGTGGCCGGCTTCGACGATATCAAAGTCGGCGACGTGATCGAGGCCTACCGCATCGAGATCCGGCAGCGGACGTTGTGATTCTGCCTTTACCCCGAAGGGGGTAAAGTCCACAGCCCAGGGTCGCACGCTTCGTGCGCACCCTGGGTCGGCAGGAGCAAATCATCTGGAGCGCCAACGACTCCCGACCGAGGTTCACCGATAATGCCGAGTCCGTTCTGGATTCCGACCGACACTCCCGGACGCTTGGCGATCCTCGCCCGGCCGCGCGGTGGCGATTGGCTCCGGAACTACGCGGTCGAATGGAAACAGACCGGGCTGCACACCGTGGTTTCGCTGCTGGGTGGAGACGAAGAGGCCGAACTCGAGCTCTCGGACGAATCCGCGGAATGCGCCCGCGCCGGTTTGCAATTCATCGCCGCCCCGGTGATGGATCGCGGTCTCCCCGACGATGCCGTCGCCTTCGGTGTACTCGCCGTCGAACTGGCTACAAAGGTTGCGGCCGGTGAGAGCGTCGGCATCCATTGCCGGATCGGGGTGGGCCGTTCGCCGCTGTTGGCCATCGCCGTTTTGATCACCCTCGGGGTTCCCTCACCGGAGGCGATCCGTCGGGCTTCGGCGGCGCGCGGTCGATCCGTGCCGGAGACACCCGACCAACTGGAATGGATTTCCCGATTCGAAGCACCCGCGCCCGCGGCGGTAGGAACCCCATGAAAACGCACCGCTTAGCCCGGGTCGCCGAGGTCGTCCGCGAGGTCGCCGCCGAGACGATCCTGTTCGAAGTCCGCGATCCGCGCGTCAAGAACGTGACGGTGACGCGCGCCGAGGTCGCCGCCGATTTGCAGCACGCCAAAGTCTTCGTCTCCGTCATGGGCACCGAGAAAGACCAAGCGCTCGCCATGCACGGGTTGAAGAACGCCGCGGGGTTCGTGCAATCGAAATTGGCGAAGCGGCTCGAAACGCGCTTTCTTCCTGTTATCATCTTCGTCGTGGACGAAGGCGTGAAGAAGAGCGTCGAGGTGGCCCGCCTGCTCCGCGAGGAGCAAGAGAAACACGGCACCTTCACCAAAGACGAACCCGCCGCGGCGGACGACGAACTCGACCCGCCCGATGTGTTCGATGGCGACGATGAAGTAGACGACGACGAAAGCGAAGGGACGGCCCCTACCGGCGGACAGGACGCCCCCGGTACGCCCCCGAGCCCCGAGACCCCTCGGTAGCTTCCAGCCGCGTCCCGACCCACCAGAGCGACCGCCCATGTCGGCCACCATGACCAAGCAGCAACTGCTGACGCAGGTGTACGCGGTTCTGAAAAAGAAGATCCCCGCGTCGGGCGAACCGGAAACGCCGCACCCGATCCTCGAAGAGGTGCTCTACGCGATCCTGCGGGAGGGGGTGCCGAACTCCGACGCCGACGCCGCGTTCCTGAAGATCAAAACCCAATTCTTCGACCTGAACGAGATGCGCGTCAGCTCCGTGCAGGAAGTCGCCGACGCCATCGAAGGCTTGGCCGACGCCGGGAACAAAGCCGAGCGCATCGTCAAGTTTCTGCAGGAGCACTTCGAGCGGACTTACACCTTCGCCCTCGACGACCTCGAGAAGAAAGGGTTGAAGCAAGCCGCGAAGCAACTCGCCCGCTACAAGGATCACGGCGTTTCCGATTTCGTCGTCGCCTGGGTGATGCAGCGCAGCCTCGAAGGGCACGCCATCCCGCTCGACGAACCGACGATCCGCGTCCTCCAGCGCCTCGGCGCCATCGAAGAAGAAATCGACGACCTCGAAGCGACCCGGGCCACGCTCGAACATTACATTCCCAAGTCCACCGGCATCGATTTCAGCGACCGCCTCATCCAACTCGCCACCACCATCTGCCTGCCGGTCAACCCCCGCTGCCCCGACTGCCCGCTGCTGTCGATCTGCCCGACCGGCCAAGCACGGGTGAAGGCGGCGAAGCCGGCGAAAGCGAAGCCGAAGTCGCGGTGAAGTTGTGCGTCGGGGACATTCGCAGCGTCAGCTCACGGCTCGCCATTCTCGATCCGGGACCGTTCCAGCACCATTCCCCAGTGCCACGAGCAGCAGCACAAATCCTCGGCTCGGACGAACGCGAAGCCCGCCTCTTCGCCCCAGTGCCGGCACTCGGCGAGTTGCGGGCGGATCGCCAGCGACGGGCCGCGCGGGGTGGCCGGGTCGTGCTTCCAGTGGATCGCCGCCAACCGACCGCCAGGGGCCAACGCCCGGTACGCTTCGCGCAGTAGGGCCATGGGTTCCTCGATGTGCAGGATGTTGAAGAGCATCGCAAACCCGGCGCTTCCGTCGGGCCGTCCGCAACCGTCGGCGAGGAAATCCCGCTCTTCGACGACGACGTTCGTCAATCCGGCTTTCGCGGCGCGGCGGCGGGTCACTTCGACCATTTGCGGATCGATGTCGAGCGCGTACACGGTTCCGCCGACGGACTTCGCGGCCGGGAGTGTGAAGTGCCCGTAGCCGCAGCCGAATTCGACGACGTCGATGGGGCCGGTGCAATCGAGCTTGCCGACGATGCACTCGGGGTTGAAGAACGTGCCCCACGCGGACTCGTCCGGCATCCCACTTTCCCGGGCTTTCGCCATCGGATCACCCCTCCGCGCGGCAAGTGAGTCGGCCCGTGAGCGTCCGCTGCACCGGGCATCGGGACGCGGCGCGTTCGAGCGTTCCCCTTTGCTCCGCATCGAGGGCACCGCGGAACTCCAGCGAGTAAATCAGGCCGACCGCGTCCGGGTCGGCCCGGTCGAGTCGGACGCGCACCTCGACCGATTCCAGCGGAATCGCGTGCGCGGCGGCGGTCTTTTCAACGGTGATCGCCATGCACGTCGCCAGCGCCGCTTCCAAGAGATCGTGGGGGCCGAAGCCGTCGCCCGCGCCGCCTTTGTCCGCGGGGACATCGGCGTGGGCGGTCTGGCCGCCGTTGCTGAAGGCGACCCGGTGCGGGACGCCGAGGCTGTGCGTTCGGATCAAAAGGAGTTCTCCGGGTCGGTCAGGGTAACAAGTGCGGCTTGAGCATCAGCGCCCCGCGATCCTTCAAGAGCGTGTCCCAAATGTCCTTGTCCGACTTCCCCTTGGCGATGAGGTCGTGGATTTCGTCCCGGGTGAAGTTGGGCATCCCGCAGCCGTTCGGGTTGCAACTGGCCAGCGTGTAGAACATGCCCGTGCAGTTGTCTTTGCCGATGCGGCACGAGCAGTAGATGCTCGCCAAGAACCACTCGATGCGATCTTCCTTCGTGCGTTCGCGGCCGAGGTCGGGCGGGTAGGCCGAGTCCTCCATGTCTTTCGCGGGGGTCGCCATCTTCAAGTGAATCCGCTGGCCGGGCTTCAATTCGCTCGCTTGGAGTTCCCCGACGACGAGCCGGAGTTGCGTCCGCTCCCGCCACGGCGCCACGCTTTTCACAATCGCCTTGATCGGTGCGTCCCCTTGCAGTTCCACGGCATCGCCCGCTTTGAGGGAACGGCCCCAGCGCATCGATTCGTGGTCGAGGATCAGGTCGAGTTCGCCGGTGAAATTGTGGACGAACGCGAGCGACCCCGGCAATCCGTCCGCGATCCACTTTTTCCGGAGCCACTCCTTTTGCAATGCGTAGTTCCACAATCGCGTGATTATTTCGCCGTTCATGCCAAGATTGGATTGCGCCATGGGGGTCGCCTTCGGCTTGGCGAGCGGGTCGAACCGAATCTCGGCGGCACTCGATTCGTCCGCGATCATGGCCACAGAGATGGGGTTCTTGTCGCGGTCGAGCTTCAGCCAGACCCAGACTTTGTCCCCGGCTTTGAGCTGCTCCAACCGACCCCACCAGCCGGCGATCTTCACCTCGGCATCCGGTTCTACACTCCAGACTTTGGCGACCTTCTCGCCGTCGAGCAGCAACGACACCGTGCGCGCTTTCGCATCGATCGCCTTCACGATGCCGAAGGGTTTGGGCAGTAATCGGAGGAATTCGGACTTGCCCGCGATCATCTTGACCTTGTCGTTCGCGCTCTCTTTCGATTTCTCGTCGAGTTTCGTGTCCGGGTACTCGGCCGACCAAGCGACCCACCGGCACGCGACGCTATCGACCCATTCGAGCGTCCATCCTTTCAGCTCGCCC
>JANOSQ010000393.1:0-15938 GCA_031415915.1 Fimbriiglobus sp.
CCGGCGTGCGGCCGCGGATGAAAAGGAGTTGGTCATCTTGGGCGATCATTGCTCGAAGATGGAACGCCGGGCGGAGTTGGCCGAGCGCGAACTCGTGAAGTTGAAGTTGCTCCAACACCTCAGCACGCGCATCGGCACGAAGCTGACGGCGGTCATCACGGGCGTCGCGGACTACGGCTTCTTCGCGCAAGCCGAGGAGTTCCCGGCCGAGGGGTTGGTCCACGTGGCGTCGATGAAGGACGACCACTACCGGTACGAGGAATCATCGCGGAGTTTGTTCGGCGGCCGGACGAAGCAGCGCTACCGGCTGGGCGACCGCGTGATCGTGGAGGTGGCCCGCGTCGATTTGCAGAAGCGGATGCTCGATCTGCGCGCGATCGGCAAACCTCAGGCAACGCCTATAGAAGATGCGGTTGGAGAGAGGCGGAAGCCGATTCGGAAGCCGAAGAAAGAAGCGGAGCCGGTGAAGAAAAAGAAGAAGCGGAAGTAGATTTGTTAGCCCGACGCGCCAGCGAGGGTCTGGACTCCCTCGCTGGCGCGTCGGGTTCCTGACAGTCAGGTACACTCCAACCGTTTCAACCCGCTCAGCCAAGGGCACTTCAACAACTTTTCCATTCCCTCGTCGCCGATTTGATTCCCGCGCAAATTCAACACCTCCAACTTCGCCAAATGCTCGCAGGCGATCAACTCCTCCATCAGGAAGTTCACGGCGATCAAGCGCACCTCGCGCAGGGGGGTTCGCTCGAACAACCCCGCACCGAGGCTGATGAAACTGCGGCCCGTCAGCGACATCGCTTCGGCGAAACCCCGGCGGTACACGAGGTCGCGCGCCCCCCAGGGGGCGAATTCCGCCGCCCAGTGCGGGCCGTGCTCCCCCAATAATTCCTCGGCCGGATCTCCCTTCAACTGGCACCGGATCAGCTCGGCACGGGCCGGGTCGTTGGCCTCGATTGCGTCCGCGTAGGCAAGCCGCGCGGCGTCGTCGTCCGGTCGATCGAACACGGCTCGCAATTGCGGAAGCGGATGGAACGGAGTCGGCGGGGACACCGACGGCGCCAACACCTCCTCGGCGGTCGGCGCGTAGGCACTCGGGTTCCGCGCCATCCGCCGAAGTTCATCGGGCGTGGGATTCGGCTTCAAGCGGGGCGGCAAACTGGGCCTAAACCAGCGGAGGCTCATACATTGCTCGAATCGGTTTTGCCGACATGTCATCCCAACGAATGGCCCATGAATAACCTATTCGATCAGATTCTGGAAGCGACTTCGGCCGTGCGTGCCCGGTGGGCACCCAAGCCGGTCGTCGGCATCATCCTCGGCACCGGTTTGGGGGCCTTCGCGGAGGAAATCGCGGATCGCACCGAGATCCGCTACGAGGAGATTCCGCACTTCCCCCGTTCGACCGCACCGAGCCATAAGGGGCAATTCGTCTGCGGCACACTCGGCGGGAAAACCGTTGTGGCGATGGAAGGTCGCTTCCACGCCTACGAAGGCTACACGATGCAGCAGATCACCTTCCCCGTCCGGGTGATGAAAGCCCTGGGCTGCGAGGTGCTGATTGCGACGAACGCTTGCGGCGGAATGAACCCGCAATATTCCCGCGGCGACATTATGCTGATGGAAGACCATATCAACCTGCTCGGGGACAACCCGTTGATCGGCCCCAACGACGACCGCTTGGGCGAACGCTTCCCGGATATGTGCTTCGCCTACGACCGGGGATTGCTGGCGCTGGGTCGCAAAATCGCGCTGGAGCAGAAGATTCCCGTGCAGCAGGGTGTGTACGTTGCAGTGACCGGGCCGAATCTCGAGACGCGGGCCGAGTACCGCTTCTTGAGGGCGATCGGGGCCGATGTGGTCGGGATGTCCACCGTGCCGGAAGTGATCGTCGGCGTGCATTCGAAAATGCGGAACGTCGGAATCTCGGTGGTGACCGATCTTTGTTTGGCGGATGCCCTGCAACCGGTGAGCCTGCCCGAGATTCTCAAGGTGGCACGCGAATCGGAACCCCGATTGCGCGGGTTCGTCCGTGCACTGGTGGAACAGATTTGAAGGTTGATCTTCCTCAACGCATTCCTCACTCTCCCCGCGAGGCGCTCTCTTGACATCCCCCAAAAAAGTCCGCGTGGCCATCGTCGGCCTCGGCTTCGGTTCCGAGTTCATCCCGATTTACCAGAATCACCCGAACGCCGAGATGGTGGCGGTCTGCCGGCGGAACCGAGCCGAACTCGACGCCTGCGGCGACAAGTTCGGCATCGCCAAGCGGTACACCGCTTACGAAGATGTGCTGAACGATCCGGACATCGACGCGGTTCACATCAACAGTCCGATCCCGGATCACGGCCCGCAGACGATCGCCGCGCTGAAGGCCGGCAAGCACGTGGCCTGCACCGTGCCGATGGCGACCTCCCAAGACGACATCGCCGAGATCGTGGAGTTGCAGCGGAGCACGAAGAAGACCTACATGATGATGGAGACGGTCGTGTACGCCCGCGAATACCTCTTCGCGAAGGAGTTGTACGACCGCGGCGCGCTCGGTCGCATTCAGTTCCTCCGCGGCAGCCACCAGCAAGACATGGACGGCTGGCCGAACTACTGGCCCGGGTTGCCGCCGATGTGGTACGCCACGCACTGCGTCAGCCCCTGCTTGGCGATCCTGAGTCAGCCGGGACGCCCCGCCTTGGCCGAGAGCGTGGTTTGCCACGGGTCGGGTCGCATTCGGGAAGAACTCGTCGGCAAGTACAACAGCCCGTTCGCTTTGGAGACCGCCACTTTCAAGATCGCCGGTTCGGACGTCTGCGCCGAAGTGACGCGGACGCTCTACGACGTCGCCCGCCAATACCGCGAGAGCTTCGACGTGACCGGTTCGAAAGCCAGCTTTGAATGGCAACAGGTCGAAGGCGAAGACCCCGTCATCCACACCAAGAACAGCGCCGAGACCCCGCGGACGGAGGCGCAGATCCCCGAGCGGGTGAAAGTGCCCGATTACGCCGGTCGCTTGCCGGAGGGCGTCCGCAAATTCACGGGGGCCATCCACGATGCGACGCACCTCAGCTTCGTCCAAGGGGGCGGTCACGGCGGCAGTCACCCGCACCTCGCCCACAACTTCCTGATGGCCGTTCTGGGCGAACGACCCGCGTTTCCGGATGCTCCGACGAGTGCGAACTGGACTCTCGTCGGAATCTGCGCCCACGAGAGTGCGTTGGCCGGGGGCACCCGGGTCGCGATTCCGCAGTATTGAACGGTCTTTCGCGGCATCCGCCGATCAAGGACGTATGATGGCCTGAACGTTTCGACGATGACCGGGTGCTCCCCCGTGACGAACCTTGTTGAGATGCCGACGCAGTCGCCTTCGGGGGAGTGGCGCGCGGTGGCGTCCGGCGTCCGCGAAGCGATCCTGCGCATCGAACGCGGTTTCGCCAGCGCCGACGACCTCCTGCTGCTCGGGGGCAACGCGACGGGCATGGCGGCATTGCGGGTTCGCGCCGACAAGGTCTGGCCCCAGTTGCGCTGCCTCGCGACGATCCATCCCGAATTGATCCCGCCGTTCGTCGAGTGGTTCCGCGAGCCGGATCGGATCGAGCCGTATCTGCACGCCGCTTTCGAGGCCGTCGCCGACGAAGACTTCCCGGCGTGGAACAAGTACTGGGGCGTGGTGGCGTCGTCGCAAGAGGCACCGGCGCTCGCGGATCACTTCTTGTGGCTGTTGCGGAGCCGCCGCCGCGATTTGAACACCCTGACGCGACCCGGCCGTGCGGCGCTCCGCTCGGAAGCGGTGCGCTGTTTGGAGGATGCGACCCCCGAAGTGGTTCCGTTGCTGTACCCGTGCGATGCCGTCGAATGCGGCGCGATGTTGGCCGACGAGCATTTGCCCGCGAAGTGGCGAGCCTTCTCCTTGGCGGCCACGCTGAAAGCGTCCAAATCGCGGATGATCCAGCGCGAGGTCCACTCGGCGGCCAAGTCGTTCCTGCCCCGCGCTTCGCCCGAGATCCTGCGCGAGTACATCGTCCGGGCGCAACACGTGTTCACCGATCACCCCGAGTTGTGGAACGCCCTGCTGGAATCCTCCCTCGACAAGGGCGACGTTTTGGATCGCCTCCTTGAATTGGAGGCGATCGTCGCGAATCCGCGCTGGAAGGAACTCCTCGATTCCCTCGGGGTTTTCGCACCCGATTCGCGGGTGCTGACCCGCGATCGGCTCTTGAAGTTGCTGTCCACGGTCGGCGTCGAGGCGGACGCCTGGCCGATCTGGCACGCGGCCATCGCCCGCTTGGATTTGCGATTCTTGAAGGGGGACTTTTCCCAAGCCTCGGAGTGGGCGATCCTCGAACGGGCCCGCCAGCGGGCGACGCGCGGCCCCGGCGGAGAAACGCCGTTCCCGGCGGCCCTCACGGCCAAGCTCGAAGCGGGGCTGACGGTCCAACGCTGGATGACCCGTCCCACGTCGGACGATCCGGCGGCGAGCGTCCACGCCGCCTTCGCCATCCTCGGCTGCAACATCCCGGCGGCACTGCGGACGATCTTCCACTCCGCCTTCGGCGCCCCCGCCGTCGGCCGCGATCTGGCGAAGGTCGATCGCTTCGCCCGGGTGTTCCTCGCCCTCTACCCGGTCGAAGCGGATCCGAAACCCGCCATCGACGCTTGGCAAACCCTCGCGGCGACCGTGCCCCAATCCCACCGGGAGAGTCTGCTCGGCTACTTCTGGACCCGGATGATGCCCGCCGCCCCGCGCGAAGTCCGCTTGGCCCACCCCCGGAAGCAGGCCGCCCACCCCGCCGCCACCCTCCGCGTTTGGAAGCTCGAAGCGTTCCTCTACGGCGGGATTATCGGGTTCGTGTTCCTGCTCCTCGGCGCACTTCTGCTAATCTGGTAAAGACACGCCCCGCCGGCATCGGTGACCGCACGCATGAACTCGCTGATCTCCTTCTTCAACAAGCCGCTGGCGCTGAGTTGGTCGGCCTACCCCACCAACCTGCTGGCGATCCTCCTACTGGTGGCGACCGCGGCCGCCATCGTCGCGCTGACTGTCTGGACGTACTCCGGGCAGTTGGCCGGGAACCGCCGGCGCATCCTCGCCCTCGTCGCACTCCGTTTGCTCGCTTTGGTCGTGATCCTGCTGACGGCGCTGCGGCCCGCGTACCCCGTCGACGAACAGCCGAAAATCCGCACGCAGTTGCTCATCGGCGTCGATCTTTCCGAGAGCATGAGCGTGCGCGATGAGGTCGGCAACTCGACCCGCATCGACGCCGTGCGCCGCACCCTCGACAATTGCCAGCCTACGCTCGATGCGCTGCAAGCCGAACAGAACATGACCGTGACGCTCTACGGTTTCGGCGGCTCGAACTTCACCGAGGGCGCCGGCGCCTACGATCCCGCGGCGCCGGCCAACGCCCAGCAATCGGATTACCGGCAATACCTGGCGAAGACGCTGGAAAAGTGGCAGGGGCAGAAGTTCGTGCGCGGGCATATCCTCATCGGGGACGGCGCCGAGAACGCCACCGGCGCTTCCGCGCTCGCCGACGCGGCGGCTTGGCGGCGCACGGCCCCGATCCAAACCTTCGTCGTCGGCACCACCACGCCGCCGGGGGCCGTCCGCGATGTCGCCATCGCCGACGCCCGCCTCGACCCGGATCCCGTCGCCATCAAGAACGACGTGACCCTCCGGGCCAAGGTGAACGCCTTCGGCTTCGGCGGTTCGACCGTGCAAGTGAAGGTGCAGTACGACCTCGGGAAAGGTTACCAAGACGTGCTGATCGAGAAGGTGAAGCTGGCCAAGGAGAAGGACAACACCATCGAATTGAAGTTGAAAGCGCCCGATCAACTGCCCGAGGACGAGAAGAAACAGCCGCGGAAGCAGATCAAAGTCCGCGTGGAGATCCCGATCTCGGACGTGCCGGGCGACATCAACCCGGCGAACAACGTGCTCGAAACCTACATGAACCTGACGAAGGAAGGCCTCCGGGTTCTGATCGTCGACCGCTACCGCTACGAGTACGCCCTGCTGCTCGACGCTCTCGCGGCCGATCCCCGCATCGACGTCCGCAAGGTCGATCTCCAGACGGACGAAGGCGGCACCGGACTCGCGGAAGCGTTCGACTTCGATGACAAAGCCTACGACGTGATGATCCTCGGCAACATCGCGGCCAGCCAACTCGCGGCCATCGACCCGAAACTCCCCGGCCGCATCGCCGAGCGCGTCCTCAAAAAAGGGATGGGCTTCATGATGATCGGAGGGCACACCGCCTTCTCCGGAGTCGAGAGCGAACGCGGCCTCGACCCGCGGACGAACGTCCCCAAGTCGGGCTGGCGCGGTGTCAAGGAACTCGAAGCGATCCTCCCCGTCCGCCTCAACGACGGCCCCCCCGACATTCCACCGGGATACTTCGATTCCAACACCTCGCGGTTCCAGTTCGTCGTCAACCCGCTCTTCGCCAACGATTTCCTCGTCAAGATCGCCGGCAGCAAAGCCGAATCGGACGAACTCTGGGGCAAGCTCAACGAACGCCAATCCCGCTCGCGTTTCACCGGCCTCAGTAACCTCGGCACACCAAATCTTACCGCCGATGTCCTCGCTTGGGCCGCGAGTACCGATCCGGTCATCCGCAATTCCGATGGCAAGGGGTTGGCTCCGCTGTTGGTGCGTCACCAGATCGGCGATGGTAGCCGCGGCCGGGTGATCGCCTTCGGCGCCCAAGACACGATGCTCTGGCAGCGCTACGGCCAGCCGAAGAACCAAGACGGCAAGCAAATCCACTCGCGGTTCTGGCGGCAGTTGGTTTTGTGGCTCGCCCACCAGGAAATGGACGAAAGCACCGTCACGGCTCGGCCGTCGTTCCCGAGGTTGGCCCTCGGGAGCAACCAAGAAGTGAAGTTCGCCATCCGCGGGCAGAACGGCGCGGTCGTGGCGAATCCCAACTTCGACGTCACCCTCTTCGCACCCGGCGACGCCATCGGCAAGAAGGTCGATGTGGAGGCCGACCCGCAGGGGGGGGCGATTCTCAATTACAAACCGCCGACGGCCGGGGAGTACACGGTGAAGGTCACGGCCTCCGGCAAGACGGCCAAGGGCGAGGATGTGAAGGGGGATGCCTCCGCGAAGTTCATCGGCTACCCGGAGACGGCCGAGGAAATGATCCGCACCGCCGCCGATCCGGACTTCCTGGCCAAGGTCGCCGGCGCCAGCGGGGGCAAGGGCTACCGCCTCGACGAACTGCCGGGCTTCTTGAAGGAACTCCGCGGCCAACCGCTCGACAACGTAAAGCCGAAGCAGAAGTACCTTCCGAACTGGGATCGCAAGTCGTCGGAGGGCTTCCTGCCGACGTGGTTGGCCGTCTTCGCGGGCCTGCTCCTCGCTGAATGGGCGCTGCGCCGCTATTGGGGCATGGTGTGACGCGGACTATCCGTCGACCTGCTGCCACTGCGTGATGTCCAAGCGGGTGTGCGGGCTGGTTTGGGTCAGTTCGGCGGCGCCGTGGTAGGCGGCGGACCAAACCGGCCCGAGTTGGGCGAGGGCCGCGAGCGGGATGTTGCAATACTCCCGATAGAACAGAACCTCATCCGCGGCGACCACGGTACTCGCATTCGTGGGCAGCAACGGTGCCACCGGCTGGGCGATGGCGGCGCTCCCTTCGCCGGGGGGCGTGCCGACGACGACCACTTCCGAGCGCGCCCACATTCCCCCCGAGACGAGCTCCGGTTCGGCCTCGTCGTAACATTTCGCGATGGCTTGCCCGAGTGCCGACTTCGACGGGTACTTCTGTTTCAACATCCCCGCGAAATCCACTTCGCCGAGTCGGTCGTCCAAGTAGGCCCGCGTGGCGCCCCGCAAGATACGGAGGAGGTTTTCTCCGCCGGCCGAGTTCATGCACGCCTCGTACAGGCCGCCGAATCCGAGATGGATGTCGTGTTGAACGCGGTGTTCCAATTCGGAGAGGTCATCGTCGGTGAGCACCTTCAGGAACTTCTGCGCGGCTTCTTCGATGCTCGTGCAACCGACGGGCAAGAGCTCATCGGCCCGCACCGGCGGGGCGAGTGTCTCCGACTCGGCCACGAGTTGCATCAAGTTGTTTTGGGCCTTCACCCGGCAACTGCCGACTTCGGTCAAGCGCATTTGCAGCACGGCCTGCAATTGCCGGTAGATCCTGAGGACTTGGCGACCGACGAGTGCCGCATACCACGCCGTCGGGAATTGGCGGATGGATTCGGCCAGTTCTTGGGCGGTCGCCTTCTTCATACCCCGCTGCGGGTGCAAACTCGCGACGACGCGCTCGTAGGCCCCACTCGCAGCGACCTCCAGCGGGGCGAGGTCCCGCTGCAATTGTGCGCGGGCCGCGGCGACGCCGTTGAGCAAGTGGCGCACGGCTTCCTCGGTTCCCGCGAACCGGAAGTCCGGTGTGTCCATCAACGCCGGCAACATCCCGCTCAGTTCCTCTTCGGATCGCGTCAGGACCTCCGTACTCGTGGCGACCAGCGCATCCTCGACGGCGGACGCTTCGCGATTGACCCCTTCGCGCGGAATCCCCAGCACCCGCGTGAATTGCGCGAGCGCGGCCGAGACTTTCTCGGGCTCGGCGGGCTTGGCCAGCCACCCCTTCGGCGCCAGCGGATCGCAGACCGATGCGATCAAGCCGTCGATGCTCCCCCCCGCGGCCGCATCCGCGGCGGCGCGCAGCGTCTTCGCGAGTTGATCGGCGCCCAGACCGAAGCGGTGCCATTGCTGCTCGGCCCATTGGGGAATCACCGTGCGGAGCTGTTTGGGATCGGGCTGCACCCAATTGCCGAAGAGCACCGGCGCCATGATGCGGGCGGTGCGCGCGACGACCTCGGCGCGGGGCCAGCCGAAGCGCGTCAGCCCGAAGGTTTGGATTTCGTTGCCGGTCGGATACGCCGGCCGGGGGCGGGTCTGATCGCCCGTCCGCCCGAGGGTCGAAAGTACGTCGAGCCGCAGGAATTCGACCGCCGCTTGCAGGCGGTTCTCGACATCGCCCGGACGCGGGGTAGGAGTATTCATCGATCCCGAGCTGCGTGTGGCGCCGGACATCTTCGTATTCGCGCTCATCGGCTCGCCCCCGCTGGGGCTGCGCAGCGATGAGAGTGGACGCACCCCGGAGCCGGGGTTGTATTGGGCCGTGGCATCCAGCCCCGGTAGTAAGAAAGTCCGCGTGAACGGAGCTTCCGCGTCGCGGATATTGCCGTAGCGATCATCGTAGACCGCCTCGAAGACGGTGTCGGAGTTCCCGAAGTGGTTCAACTCGGTGAGGGCGGCGAAGGTGTTCGCCAAGGCGTTCGGGTTCGCTTGGTTCACGGCGTTGTCGGGTGGCGTGAGCAGTAAGCCCGTCACGTCCGGAGCGGCGTAGCCGATCCGTTTCAACCGGGCGCGCACGGCGTAAGCCAAGTCGAGGAACATGCCGCTGCCGGTGCCGCCGCCCAGCCCCGCGACGATGTACACCCGCGGCCGATTCGTGCGCTTCTCGAGGCCGGTGTGGGAGATCGTTTCCCCGAGCGCGGCGGGATCGAGGCAGGCGTCGAGTTCGAGTTGGAACTTGTTGAGGATGGTGCGGTAATGGTCGCAGAACGCGAGTCGGCCCATGCAGCGGAGGCCCATCGTCGAGGGTTGCCGGGACATCTTGTAGAAGACTTGGGAATCGAACCAGCCTTCCGTCACCATGCCACCGTTGTTCCTCGGCTTCAAATAGTGAGCGGAGCGATTGAGTTTGGCGGCGATCAAGTCGTCTTTCGGCAACGGGGACTGTCCGTCTTCGATCCGGGACGAGGCGAGTTCGATCGCTTCGGGGTCGCTGTCGATGCCGATCAACCGCAAGGCGGGGACATTGGCCATCGGGCCGAAGCGGCTTTCGATCGCGTGGCGGAGGCGCTGGACGATCCGGAGGCCGGAGTAACCGATGCCGATGATGATCGCGGGCCGGATCGGGCCGGGGCCGGTCTGTTCGGGCGGGGCCGGGCGCTCGGGCGGAGCCGAAGTTTCGACGGCGCCGCGCGGACTCGGGGTGTAATCGAGCTCGACGCCGCGACCGCCGTCGGTGCCATATGGGATCGAAGTGCCTTGGGCGACATCGGACGGATTGGGCAACGCGAACGAGTCGAATGATCCGATTGTCGATCCGCCTCCGCCGATGCTCGCGCCGACCGCGACCGGCACGGCCACCCGAACCACCGCCCCTTCGCGGATCGCTTTCACCATGCTCGATACGTTGTGGAAGCGGTCTTCGGGTTTCTTGGCCAAGGCTTTCGCGAGTGCGGCCCGTTCCCCGGCCGGCGAGGGCAACAAGTTCGGCGGGGCTTGCAAGTGCTGCATCAGCAGTTGTTGCATACTGGTGCCGTCGAACGGCCGTTGGCCCGTGAGCAACTCTTGGTAGACGCAGGCCAAGCTATATTGGTCGCAGAATCGCGACACGAAGCCGTCGAAGGTTTCGGGCGCGGCGTACACGGGGGTGATGCCGCCGGTGACGGAGGCGACCAACCCTTCGAGATCCTTGACTTGGCCGAAGTCGGCGACCTTCACGTGGTTGTACAGCAGGAACAGATTCTGGGGTTTGATGTCGAGGTGTTGCAGTTGGTGTTTATCGTTCATCAAGTCGAGTACTTCGGCCGTTTCGGCCATGTACTGCAAGAGTTCTTCCCGCGGGATGCCTTGCCGGCCTTGGTTGCGGTGTTCGCGGAAACGCTCCCAGAGATTGCAGTCGGCGAGTTCCATAATGATGACGAGGCGGCCTTCGACGATGTCGTACCGGTCGAGTGTGAGCAAATACGGGTGCCGGACGGTCTTGACCCGTTTGAGGGCTTTCAATTCTTGTTCGACGAAGCGATACGCGTCGTTATCTTTGTCGCGCAGATCCCCGTAGATGACCTTCGCGGCCTTGAAGATCCCGCCGGGGGCCTCGCAGCGCCAGACCTCGCCGAAGCCACCGCTTCCCAGTCGATCCATGAACTTGTAACCGGGGATCGGTTCGCCACCGGTTTGGAAGGAAACGGACATGGACGGAAATCCTCGGGTCGATCGGCGCGGAGTCGGGGCATCTATGGTTGAGCGGCGTCACTTCGGCGTGGGTTGCATCGGGGCGACCCAGGCGACATCGACACGGGTGTGGGGCGATCGCTCCGCGCGCTGCCCCAAGTAGGCGGCTCGGGCTTCCCCACCGAGTTGGGGCAGATCGGCCAACGGCATGCGGGGGAATTCGCGGATCATCACGATGTCATCGGTCAATACCGCCGGGATGAATTCGATGCCGGGGTTCGCCTCCGCCGCGAGGCGGCGGAATCGATCGCCGGCCGGCCCTTCGGGGACGGCGAGGAGTGCGGCTTCGAGCGAGGGCGGCTTCATCCCCGGCACAATGAGCGTCGGCATCGCGTCGTCGTACATCTTGCTCAACACGCTCTCGCAATCGCGACCGGTGCCCCGGTAGAGGGCCAGCGCTTCGGCGGGGTTGGCTTTCTCGAGGCGCAGATCCAAATACGTGCGGGCCGCTTGGGAGAGCATCGGGGGAAATTCCGAACTGCGATCCGGGCTGAGGCAAATGTTGACGAGCTTTTGGTACTTGGCTTCGACCTGCGCTTGCAAGCCGCGGTCGAACTCCAAGATTTCGTCGGTGGGCATTGCGTCGATGAACTGGTTCGCGGCCGAATCGAGATCGGAGCAGCCGGAGGGCAAGATGAACGCCCCGGATTCGGTGTTGGCGTCGGCCGTGCGTTCGGCGTCGAGCGTCTGGGCAAAGCTCTCCAAGCGGGCGCGGCAAAAGCCGACGTCGCGGAGGTATTCGGGGATGTTGCCGAGCAACCCCCGGTAGAGCGTCATCGCCGCGCCGAGCAAGAGCGACCGGTAGCGCTTCCGCGAGTACGCCGTCAGCAGTTCGAGCAGCTCGGCGGTGATCGCGCTCTTCCGGGAGACGAGCATGCCGAAGCCGCCGGTCGCATTCAGCCCGCCGATGAGGGGAAAGAGCCGGGCGAAATTCTCGGCCACTTCGCGAACGAGCGGTCGATATTCGGCGTCCAATCCTTCGAGGGATTCTTTCAAGCGTACGGTGATCTGGTTCAGCGCCTCCTCCGCACCCGCCAATCGATATTGCGGCTGTTCGATGAACGACACCGCGATTTCGGAGAAGTGGGCTTCGATCTCCAGGGTCGCTTTGGCGGCTTCGGTTTCGATCAGCCCTTTCAACGACCCCGTGACGCTGCTTTGCTCGCCGTCGGGCTTGCCGACCAGCTTGACGAGTTGATCGAGGGCTTCCACCGTCGCCATGGCGTCGAGTTTGCCGGCGCCGGGCGTCCGGAGCTTCAACGAGTTGACGACCGCGTCGAAGACCACCTCCCCGCTCTCGCGGAGACTGGTGCGCACCGCCCGGTCGAATCGGTCGAGCAGGGTCTTCGGCGCCAACTGGTATTTCGCCCATTGATCCGTGAGCCACCAAGTGATCGGCTCGCGGAGATGCGTCGTTTCCTTCTCGGACCAGCGGCGGAGCAAATGTAGGGCGAAGCGTTTGGTGATCGCGGCGAGAATCTCGGGGCGGGGCCAACTGAGCCGATACAGCCCCATCGGCTGCACGACCGGCCCCGAATACGGGTCGTAGGGGGCCACCGAGCGAATGTAATCCGCCGCTCGACCGACCGGGGTGAACAACTCGAGGAACAGCCCCCGGGCCGCCGCACCCGAAGCCTTCATTTGATCCCGCGGTCGGACTTTCCGCGGCAGTTGGAGTATCGCCGTGCGATCGAACGGGGGCTGGCTGTCGACGATGGGGGCTTCGGCGGTATCGAACCGCGTCTTATACGACTGCCCCGTGGCATAGTGGTTCAACTCGGCCAACGCCACGAATGTATTGGCGAGCGCCTTCCGCGGAATCGATTTGTCCGGGGGCGGCGCCATCAAAATCCCCGTGACCTCCGGCTTGCGATAGCCGAATTGCCGGAGTTCGTGGCGGAGCAGGTAAGCCACATCGAGGAACGTCCCCCCGCCGGTTCCGCCGGCCAAGTTCGTCACGATGAAGACCCGCGTCTGATTCGAACGGAGACCCAGCCCGGTCTGCTTGGCCGTCTTCTCGATCAAGTCATCGCTGAGGAGGGCTTCGATCTCTTGGCGGAAACGGGCGGTCACGAGCCGGTAGTGGTCGCAGAGCGCGAGTCGCCCGAACGCCCGCACGCCGTCGGTCGGGCCGGGGTTCTTCGGGAGTTGGTAGAGCGTGCCGGGCGGTAGCCACTGATCGACCGGCGGGAGGCCTTCGCGCTGGAGGTAGTGGGCCGGGCGGTTCAGCTTCAGATGCACGATTTCCTGGAGTAGGAGCGCATCGGATCCATTCCCCGCCGCCGCGATCGCATCGCCGTCGGTGTCCAGGTAAAGGAATCGGAGGGTCGGGATCGCGACGCCTTGACCGAACCGCAGCCGCATGAACTCCTTCAATCGGCGGATTACCGAAAGACCGGTTTGCCCGAGGCCGACGACGATGGCGGGGAAGAGCACGCCGTCCCCTTGCCGCGCTGGCGGGGCAATGCCCAGCTCCCCCATCAAGCCCGTCTCGACGATGGAGCTTTTCGACTGCGTCAGCATCGGGGCGGGGCCAGCGGCGCCGCGCGGAGTCACGAGTTTCGGCGTCACCAACCCCGGCATGAGATTCTGGAACGGACTGCCCGAGCCGGCCCGCGCAAAGGGCCTCGGGCTCGGGGTTCCGTTTCCCATCAGCGCGTTCGCCGTCAACGTCTGGGCGGCGCCGGCACGGGCTTCTTGCATCGTCCCGGCCGGCATGGTGTTGACCGAAGCGCGGAAGTTCGGCTGCGGCGTGCTCCGCGCGGGTGACACCGGGGAATCGCCGGAGGGTAACGGAAACGCGCCGTAGTCGATGCGATTGGCCTCGGCCGTAGCCGGTGCGTTCAGCAGCAACTTGACCATCTCCGCACAGGTCGGCCAGCGTTCGTGCGGGGTCTTGCTGAGCCCCCTGGAGATGATGTGACGGTCGTGCTGCGGCAAGGGCGAGACATCCGGCGCATCGCGGAGGTGCTGCAAGAGCAGTTGTTTCGTATTAGCCCCGTTGAAAGGCCGCTGACCCGTGAGCAACTCTTGGTACACGATCGCCAAACTGTACTGATCGCTGTAGCGGGTGACGTACCCTTCGAAAGTTTCGGGGCCCGCGTAGACCGGCGTGACCCCGCCGGTGACCGTGGCCCGAGCACCCTCGAACGCTTTCGCCAAGCCGAAGTCGGCCACTTTTACGTGGTCGAACACGAGGAACAAGTTCTGCGGTTTGATATCGAGGTGCTGAATCTGATAGTGGGAGTTCATCAAATCGAGGGCTTCGGCCGCCTCGTGCATGTAGCGCAACAATTCCGCGCGCGGGATTCCCGGCAGTCCCGTCATCCGGCATTCGCGGAAGCGGTCCCAGAGGTTGCGGTCGGCCAACTCCATGACGATAATGAGTTGGCCGTCGATGATGTCGAAACGTTCGAGCGAGAGGATGTACGGGTGGCGGATCGTCTTGACTCGGTGCAGGGCCTTGAGTTCCTGCTCGGCGGCGCGGCCTTCGTCCTCGGTGGCGTCCAAGTCGCCGAAGACGAATTTCATCGCCTTCATGAATCCGCCCGGCGCTTCGACCTTCCAAACTTCGCCGAAGCCGCCGCGGCCGAGCCGCTCGATGAGACGATAGCCACTGAGTTGATCGGGCAGGGGGCCCATCGCTGCGGGGTTGATGGCCATGCGGACGACTTCCGATAACGGCGTGCACGGAGGCGGGAATCCCGCGGTGCAAGATTGCGCCTGCGTATCTCTTAGCTCACGCCCGACGTTTGGCAAAAGCGCAGACTTCGCACCGACGCTGAATTGCGTCAACTTTCCGAACCCGCCCCGCCGATTGTGGCCCGGCGCGAATTGGAGCGCCGATTCTCGCTTCCAGCGGTTTGGAGACACCCCCGTATGGACCCGGTGGAAGCTGTGGAAACGGTGGACTCGGCGTTTGAATCCATGCCCCACCCGAACTTTGCAGGCCAGACCCGAACATGAACGAAACTTGGCACGCACTCTCCGTGAAACAGCCTTGGGCTGCGCTGTTGGTCTCGGGACGCAAATCCATTGAGGTGCGGACTTGGAGCGTTTCACGCCGGGGTAAAGTGCTGATTCACGCCGCCAAGATCGACGACCCCCGTCCGGAAGGGTGGGCGGCCCTCGACACCCCCGAACTGAAATCGCTCGCCGAGCAGAGGGGGGGCATCTTGGGCGTCGCCGATTTCGTCGATTGCGTCCGTTACGACACCCCCGAAGCCTTCGCCGCCGATGGCGACCGGCATCTGAACGCACCCGGTTGGTTCCGACCGCCCCGTCTTTTCGGCTTCGCCTTCTCAAACGCCCGGCCCGTTCCGTTCGAGCCGCGGGCGGGGAATACTTTCTTCTTCGCCGTGCCGGGGTACACTCTCCCGGAAGAACCCGAAGCCCCGGCGGCACCGATCATCTGGATCGAACCGCCCGAAGGCCCCCGGAAAGGATTTCCCGCAACATGACCGCCCCCTCCCGATTGCTCATCAGCGTCCGCTCCGCCGAAGAGGCCGGCGTCGCCCTCGCCGCCGGCGCCGACCTCATCGATGTGAAGGAACCATCCAACGGCCCGCTCGGCGTTGCCCACCACGAAGTCCTCGCAGCAGTGCTGGCCGTCGTCGATGGGGCCGTGCCCGTCAGCGCCGCCCTCGGCGAATGGTCCACCAATGCGCTCAACGACGCCCACTGGCACTTGGAACTGCCCGTGCAGTATTTGAAGTGGGGCCTCGCGGGCTACGGCAACAGCCCCGGCTGGGGCGAAGATTTGCTTGACCTCCGCCGGCAAATCCGCACCGGCACCGAAGTGGTTCTCGTGGCCTACGCCGACTGGGAGAAGGCGAAATCGCCCCCGCCCGCCGAGGTGGTCAAGTTCGCCCGTCGGTTCCGGTACAAGGCCGTACTGTTCGACACC
>JANOSQ010000394.1:0-5046 GCA_031415915.1 Fimbriiglobus sp.
CGGGGGTTCTTTTGCGTTTTTTTTTCGCGGGCCGCGCCCGCCTCTTCTACTTTTGGGTTCCCCGCCTTCATAAACAAACCCCGCCCCCGGTTTCCTCGCGGCCGCGGCCGCGTCCGGCTAACGAAGACGTCCACGATGAAGAACCAGACCTCACCCCCCGGTCCCCTCTCCGTAGCGGAGAAGGGGAGAAAAGGTGCCTCCATGCGGTTCGCCCTCGCCATCGCTTTCGCATTCGCCGGCTTCGCCTTGTCGGCCCAAACGCCGCCGCCGGGTAGCATCGTCATCCGGCCCAAGGGTTCGGCGCCGACGGTGACGCCGCCACTTGGCGCGATGCCCAAGGTGATCCTTCAAAATGATCCGGATCGGCCCGGTTACTATGTGATCCGCCCGAGTGGTCGGTTGCCCGACTCGATCCCGGGCAGCGTGGGTTTGCCGGCGCCGCGGGAAAACGTGCCGCACCTCGAAATCATCCGGCCGAAGCCGATGACCACGTCGATCGAACCGAAACCGACCATTCCAATTCCACTGCCGGTGCCGGTGAAGCAGGAACTGGAGGATGTGAAGGATGGCAAGATCCTGCTCGAAACGTGGGACGTGGCCTACTGCCGGGGGTTCAAGGTCGGCTATACGCACACGGTGGTGCGCGAGTACGACCGCGACAAAATGAAAATGGTCTACGGGAACAAGCGGCTCGTCATGCAGGTGGCGCGATTCGGTCAACCCGTGGAAATCTGGGGCGAGAACGCGACCATCGAGACGCTCGCCGGGAAAGTCATCGTCACGCAAACGCGCCAAGGACTCGGGAAAGACACCGCGATGTCTCTGACCGGCACGGCGACGGAAAAGGGCCTCGCGGTGAAGATCGAGGGGGCGGTGACCAACGCGGAAACGATTCCGTGGCCCGAGGGCGTTCTCGGCGTCGGCAAGGAATCGACGCTTCTGAAGGACAAGAAACCCAAAGTCGGCGAGACCGTCGAATACCTGAGCTACGAGGGCCGCATCAACCGCGTCGTGAAGATGAAGATCACGGCGCAGGAGCCGGAGGAACTGGCACTGTCCGCTGGGGATAAACCGAAGAAGTGGCTGAAGTACCTGCTCGAAATGGAGCCGGCCGGGGACTTCAAACTGCCGCCCGCGACCCTCTACGCCGAACCGGAGACCTTCGAGCCGATGCGCGTCGATTCGGACATGCCGACGCTCGGGGGCAAGATGACCGTGCTGCGGACGACCAAAGAATTCGCCCTCCGCGCCCCCGGCAAGCGGCTCGACATCGCCGAAGCGCAATCGATCAAGCTCGACCGCGCCGTCGCCCAGATTCACGACAGGGCGAGCGTGACCTACCGGGTCACCTTCGACGGGGACACCCCGCTCGACAAAATCTTCGCGGCCGACGACCGGCAGACCGTCCGGGACGCCGATCCGAAGTTGCGGACGTTCGACCTCGTGGTGACGGCGATCCGGCAGCCGGTGAAGCCCAAGGATCCCCCGCTGGCGCCGGGGAAGGAGTTTACCGGCAGCAGTTACTTCCTCGATTGGGACAACGCCGTGGTGAAAGATCACGCCAAGACGGCGATCCGCAATCTGCCGAGGGACGCGACCGATTGGCAGAAGGCCCGCGCGGTGGAAACGTGGGTTCGCGACAACATGAAGGGTGCGGAGTTCAGCCAAGCGATGGCCCCGTGCCTGAGCGTGGCCAAGAGTCTCAGCGGCGACTGCACCGAGTACTCGATGCTCGCGGCGGGGATGGCCCGGGCGCTCGGCATCCCGTCGAAAACGGCCCTCGGCGTCGTGTACGTGGCGGCGAAACCAGGGGCCAAGCCGACCCTCGCCTACCACATGTGGTTCGAAGTCTGGATCGACGGGCAGTGGCTCAGTTTGGATGCGACTCTCGGACAGGGTTCCATCGGGCCGGGGCACCTCAAGATCACCGATTCCCACTGGGACGGCGAACGCGGCTTCACCCCGCTGCTGCCCGTGCTCAACGTGCTCGGCGCCCAACCGAAAGTGACCATCGAGAAAGTGGACGGGCGATGATCCGGGGCGGGGCACCGACACCGCCATGACACTCATCGGCCCGCTCTTCTGGTACGAACTCCGGCGGCTCCCGCGCCGGCGGATGCACCTCTGGCGCATCCTGTACGCCGCGGCGCTGCTCCTCGGTTTGGTCGTCGTCTACCTCCGCAGCTTCCGCGACCGGTCCGCCTTCGAAGCGCTGACCGACCCCGGCCCCCTCGACCTCGCGGGCAACGCCGCCTTCGCCGAGACGTACCTCATGGCGTTCCTCGCCGTGCAGCAACTCGCGGTAATCGCGCTCACGCCCCTCTACGCCGCGGGGAGCATCGCGGACGAGAAAGAACGTCGGACATTCGATTTCCTGCTTTCGTCGCCGCTACCGCACTATCAGATTCTGCTCGGGAAACTGCTGGCTCGGCTCGTCTACGTCGGCAGCATCCTCGCCGTCGGCTTGCCCGTGCTGATGCTCACGTTCCTGTTCGGGGGCGTCGATTTCGAGCATTTGCTCGCGGGGTTCGCCGTCGCGGTCGTCTCGGCGATCTTCCTGGGGTCGCTCGGCGTGATACTGGCCAGCCAGAAGAACAGCCTGCGGGAAACCCTGCCGGGGTTGGCGACCGCCCTGCTCGCCCCAGCCTGCCTCGGCTTATGCGGCCTGTGCAAGTCGATCCTCGCGGCCGCATCGCCGATCACCGTGCTGCCCATCCTGTTCGGCCACTGGCACGTCGGCAAATCCACGGGCGACGACACGTGGTTCACGGTCGGGGTCTTCGCGGCCGTCCATCTCTCGCTCTCGTTGCTCTTGGTCATCGCGGCCAAAGCGGCGCTGCGGGATCAGTCCGCCCCGGAAGCGCGTCCGGTGGAGCTACCGGTTCCGCCGGCACCGGCGATCCACCCACCGCCCGAGGTGCGGCGGTGGTACACCGTCCCCGGCTTGGGCGACGGCGAAGATCCTTTGCTTTGGAAGGAGAAGCACCTGCACCTGCCCTGGTTCGCCGCCGAGCGCGGTTGCGCCCACCTCGGGTTGATGTTTGTGGTGGCCGGTGCCATCTTCCTGATCGTCTTCGGTGTCTTCGTGCTCTTGGCGATCGCGTTGTCGAATCGGCAACCGCTGCACCCCATCGCGCTGTTTTTGGCCGAGTTCGTCTGCGTGCCCGCGGCGGCGCTCCTCCCCGCGTTCCTCGGCGCCCGCGTCGCGATGAGCCTCGGCCGCGAGCGCGGCGCCCAAACCTTGGTCGCTCTCTTCACGCTCCCGGTCGATCGCGTCGAAATCCTCTCGGCCATCGTGCGCGGGTTGCTCTACCGCGACCGCTGGCTGCTCGGCGCCATCGCTTTCGTGCTCCTTTTCTCCACCGTCACCGGCGGTGTTGACATCCGAGCCTCCTTCGCGGCCGCGGTGTTGCTCGTCGGCTGCGGGGCGTGGGCGCTCGCCTTCGGACTGTGGCTTTCGGTGCATGTGGAACTGCCGACGCGGGCCAGTTTGATCTTCCTCGCCACGTGGGGCGCCGTGCTGTTGCTGCCGTGGTTCGTCGCCCCGTTCGTCGGGCCGGACTGGCGCGAGATGATCGAGATGATTTGCCCGCCCTACGGGATGCTCGAAGCGTTGCAAACGGCGGACGTGCGGGTCGCCCTCGTCACCGGTATCGGGATGTCCGCACTCGCCGGGCTATTCGCTTCCCGCGCCGCGCACGCGTTTGAACGGGAAGGCAAGTAGAACTCGGTCGCAGAATCGAATTCGAGTGGTTTTTTCAGAGCCGGACGCGTAAGCGACGTTCGACGCTACAACGTCGCTTACGCGTCCGGCTCTGACCCCAACCCATCAATGGGACGCTGTAGTAGAAACCGCGGTGTCACGAACCCTTCCCGTGCCCGAGCAGACCTTTCAGGAGTGCGACCAAACCGACGAACCCGAGCGCGATCGAGATGAGCCGGAGCAGCGATTGATCCCAGTCGAAATAGCAGACGACGCCGGCGAAGCTCAACAAAGCCAGTCCGGTGATGATCTCGCGCGTGTGGAATCGCTTTCGCACACGCGGCGACGAATGGGCGGCGACCCGTTTATACAATTCGAGCGCGGCCGCTTCGGCGTGGCGGGGCGGGTCCGTGCGCGGGGGCGGACGGTCGCGTTCGGAAACGTCCTCGCGCCAGACGACGACCGGCTTGCGCTCCCCGCCGCACTTCGCGCAACTGGCGGCATCCGGGGTCGGTTCGGTACAGCGGCACGGGTACGGCGCGTTCATTTCTGCTTCGCGTCAATGTACTTCAGGATCTGCTCGTAGGTTTCCAGCGGGTAGTCCTCTTGCTCGCCTCCGGCGCAGTGGCAACGGGCGCAGCGGTCGGTCAGCAGCGACTGCACCTTCACGGCCTTCGCGTCGGTGAGGTATTCCGCGGTGATCGGCTTGCCGGCCAACGGTGCGGGGGGGGCGAAGCTGTCCTCCTTGAAAGCCTTCTCCCGATCGGCCGGGGCCGCGACGATCCACGCCAGCACCGCGTTTTGTTCCCCTTCGCGCTCGGCGTCGAGCTTCGGTTGGTCGCCGGGTTTGTCCTTGAGCCGCCGCTTGTAGCTCGCATCCTTGCCGAAGAAGGCCGGGGCCATCGTCCCTTTGCCGCTGAATGGGGCATCCTTCGTCGTCTCCCGCGGTCCGCCGATGAGCTTCTCGAGTCGGCTCTGCTCCCGTTTCGATGGCGCCGCCCCCTTCGCCGCCAACGCCTTCAAATCCTCGGCTTGGCGCCGCTCTTCGTCGAGGGCCGGCTGAATGACCTTCAACCCCACGGTCGCCAAACCCGCGGCCGTGCCGAAGAGCACGAGCAACACGATGATCTTGCCCTTGATGCCGTACATATTCAGCAGGCTGAGGACGATCTGCATCGTCATGCCGATGCCGACGACGGCGCCGGTGCCGAGGATGCCGTAGGCGAAGTAGACGCCGTACTGGGGCACGCGGGCCAGCCACCAAAATGAAATATCGATCACTTGGGCGAGCAGCACGATGGGCGACAGGAATGCGCGGATACCGGCCCAGTAGGTCGTGAAGG
>JANOSQ010000395.1:0-1796 GCA_031415915.1 Fimbriiglobus sp.
ATCGCATGTTTTCCCGAGCGGGGTGGCGTTAGCCCCCCGTGGGTATGAAATGGATGGTCTGTCGATGCCACGGGGGACTGACGTCCCCCGCTCGCGAAGAAGGTCTTTCCCCGAGACCGCCAGAATCCGTTGGTGCACCCGGTTTCGGAATTCTGCTTGGCCAGTGCCCGCGAATCGGTTAGTAGCGTAGCGACGAGCCGCGCGGCTAAATCCGCTCGCGATGGCCGTGTTAGACAGAATCTTTTCTGTCGAATGACAACGGAGGCACTCGCCGGGCGATAACCCCATCTTGCCCATATTGATTTGCGGAAACCGACCCCTACGCCGCATATCACCCTATTGGCTTCGGGCGGTATTCCGACATTCCGTGGACTTGCCCCTTGACAGGCCATTGCTATCCGGCGAATCTGGCGGGAAATTCCCCGGCCAATACGCCGGAGAATCCCTGTTCGGCAACAAAGGCGCTGTTTTACTGACGAGGGTTCCATGCGAATGATGATGGTATTCGTGCTCGTGGCAGCATTGTCCGGATGTGGTGACAAACCCTCCAATCCTACGCCGCCCGCATCAGCACCACAGCCAGATGACCCAGAGGTCACGCGGCTACTGGACGAATACGAAGCCGAACTACCGGCCTACGAGCGGGCCGTCGGCGAGTACAAAAAGGAGGGGCTGGCGAAAATGGGTGCGGTCGGCACCTCGCAAGGCAAGTTACTCCCGCTCGTTCAGTCGATCCGGGAGGCCGCTTCCCGTTTTTCCCCATCACAAAAGCTGCGGCTCGAGCCGCTGATGAAACGCTTCCAAGAGGCCGCGAAACAGATGGCCCCACCGAAGAATTCTGCAGGATCCCAGCCGGCGCGGAACGAACTGGACGGCAGTTGGAAGTATGTGTCCGTCGGTGGCAACGGGAAGACCACGCCGGCGGACCGCCTCGCCGACATGAGGGTGACTTTCGCGGGGCAGCAGTACAGTTCTACGAAGGCCGGTAAGGTCATCGAACAAGCGACGCTCACTGCCGACCCGTCGAAGCAGCCCAAGACGATCGACTTGGCGATAACGCAAGGGGAGTTCAAGGGGCAGACGTTGCTAGGCATCTACGAGTTCGCGGGCGACGTTCTTCGCGTCGCGTTCGCGGAGCCGGGGCAGGCCCGACCCGCGGAGATCGTGAACCGTGCCGGGTTGCGTCAGGACATCTGGGAGTTGCGGCGGGAGTAGCCAGACGCCGCCCCAGCCCCAGGAACTGTGTAGGTGGCGATCGAATCGATCCGCGCAAGTGGTACGCATAAAACACTTTGCGTCGATCGCGATCCGGGGCGGATCCGCGCGGTGCGGGATCGGTTTTGCGATTCGCCCCCGGACCGGGGTTCGGCGCGTACCTTCGGCGGGAATCGCGATGCGATCCGGGCGAGAGTTGGGGTCTTTCCCGACCGAATGAAAAAAGCGGCATTCGACGGAAGAGTCGGCAAAAGGCACAGCCGTCCCAACGGGATCGCAGCGCGGACGGAACGAGGCCCGTCGGCGAGCGTCACCAAACGAAAGGCCGAAAACGCTCCTCAGCTCAATCGCCCTCAACGGGTTGAGTCCGAAGACTCGAACACCAAATGCGTAACGAGCATCGCATGCCACCGTCGAGTGTAGCCAGCCGAACGACGCCCCGCTAGATCACCCTGGCTGAATCGGGCTTCCATCTGCCAGCTGATTTTGTCATCTTCTCGGACGGAAGCAAGCCCGTACCCGCGGAGGAGATGTCATGCCAGGGATGGCAGCCAAGGTCATTATCACCGAACGCCAGCAGG
>JANOSQ010000396.1:0-11096 GCA_031415915.1 Fimbriiglobus sp.
GGTTTTGTCGCTGGAACCGGATGCGAGTTGCTTGCCGTCCTTGGTGTAGGCCAGCGTGAAGACCTGATCGGTGTGGCCGGGATCGCGCGCGGCCCCGGGCTTCGGGGCGACGTCGTTTCCGGGTTTGATCTCCTTCACGAGTGTGCCCGCCGTCGCGTCCCAGATTTTGATGGACTTATCCAAACTCGCCGAGGCGACGAGCTTGCCATCCGGGTGCCACGCCACGGCATAGATCGACTGGCCCTGCGGGAGGATGTGGGCGTTGATCGCCTTCGGTGCGGCGACGGGGGATTTGGAAAGATCGTAGATCCGCAGAATCCCGTCTTGGCAGCCGGTGGCCACGAGCTTCCCCGTTTTGTCGAAGCCCGCGCTGTGGACGATGTTCGGGTGGGCGAGCGTGAATGCCGGTTGATCGGAAACGAACTTCCAGGCGCGGACTTGCTTATCGTCGCATCCGGTCAGAATCGTGCTCCCGTCGGCGATGAATGACAACCCCTTGACAGCGGCCGGGTGGGGGAGTTCGAGCATCGGCTTGCCGAACTCCGCCGGCAGGGGTTGGCCGGGATCGATCTGCACATTCCAGAGCACGGCTTTGTTGTCGGCCTGAATGCCCGCGAGAGCCGGGACGGTCGGGTGGAACGCGAGATCGGTCACTCGGCCCGCGGTCTTCCAAGTGCCGATGACGGCGCCGTCGCCGAAGTTGTAGACGGTGATGCTCGCCTCGGGGCCGTGCGCCACGGCGACGAGTTGGCCGTTCTTGTGAGCCGCGATGGCCGTGACCCCCACCGCATCGCCGAAGGCTCTCTCCTTGGCGCCGACCGCGGCATTGGCGAACGAGACCCCCTTCGCGGTGCCGGTGCTGAGCGTATTGGAACCGCTCGATGTGCCCGCGAAGACACCGCCGTAGATCATCGGATCGGACAATTGTTTCGCGAGGACGAGCGGCGTCACGGAAACCGTTTTGTCGGCGCTCGCCGCATACAGCAGCGGTTGAATCGGGTGGAATACGACACCCGCGATCGCTCCCGCATGGGTGACGACCTGCTCTTGTAGCCCGGTGGCGACGGTGACCACGACCACCGCATTGTTCGCCAGTCCCACGGCCAAGCGAGTCCGGTCGGCGCTGAACGCGAGTCGCGAAATGTCGGCGGGGAACGATGGGGCCGGCAGTTCTTTCCCGTCGGCGGTCTGCCAGAATTTCAACGTCTTGCCGGTGGCGGCGGCGAGCAGGCCATTGTCCTTCGAGATCGCCAGCACTTTGGCCACATCGGGCAGCGGGCCGAAGGCTTTGACTTCCTTCGCCGGCAAACCCATGGCGAGTTCGTGAATGCGGACGAACTTGTCGGCCGTGGTCGCGATCCCCCAGCCGGCGGTCGGTGCGAGCAGCGCCGGCCCCGCGGATGGTGCGGTCGCGCGGGCGCCGTCGGCTTGCAAGGTTGCAACTGACAGCGACTTGTCATTGGAAACAACCAACACCGTTTTGTTGTCCGGCAGCCACGGGAGTCCAGCGACGGCGGCCGTCGGTTCGGCCACCGTTTGCAATTCCCCGCCGGTGGCGGAATCGTAGATTCGCACGGCCCGACCGACGGTCCGAACGACCGCGACGGCGACGAGTTTGCCATCCGGAGAGAAACTGATCGCTTCGGCCACTTCCGGCAACGGCAGGGTCCAGACCGGCTTCGCGGCGGCGACGTTCGGTTGAACCGACAGGGTTCGCACGGTGTTGAGTGTGCCGATGGTGGCGACCTTCGTCCGATCCGCGCTGAACGTTGCGTGGGTCGACACCGTGACCGCGAGGGGGAAGTTGGTCTCGTCCTTCAAATTGGTCGGGTTCGTACTCCGCACCAGTCCATCGCTAGCGATACTGAGGATGCGTTTGGCATCGACGCTCCAACCGAGGGCGAGAGCCGGCTTCGGCAGAGTGTGCGCGACGATCTCCTTGTCCTTCGCCGCGGCGGTCGGCCAATAGCGGAACTCGCCGTCGGCGGAGCCGATCAACACCGCCTTCGCCGGCGTCAGCAATGCGAAACTTGCTGGGGCTTTCTTCGTTCCCGCAAGTTTGGCGATCAACTTGCCGTCGGCCGGGTTCCAGAGGATCGCTTCGCCGGTGCTGTCGCAACTCAGCACCGCATCGGCCACGGCCGCGAGCGCCGTGATCGGGGCTTTGTGCTCTTTGCATTCGCGTTCCACGGCGCCGGCGCTCCAAACGCGGATGCTGAAATCGGCGCCCGCGGCGTAAACCTTTTTGCCGTCGAAGCTCGGGATCGAAGCCGTGACCGCAACGGGATGAACCATCGGCTTCGTTGGGACGGCGGGGATCAATCCCGCGACCGGCCAGCGCTTCGCGGTGCCGTCGCTGCCCAAAGTTGTGAGGAACGCCGGATCGATGGAGAACGACTTCAATCCCGATTCGTGGGCGAGGATCTCGCCCTTCGGCTTGCCGTCCGCGCCGACGAACAGCACCCGGCCCGCGGCGAACCCGACGGCGTAGGGAATCGCGGGCGGGCCGAAGGCGACGTGCACCGCGACTGCGGGCAAGGTGCCGAGTTCCGTCAATACCCCTGTCGCGGTATTCCAGCTGCGCAGTTTCTTGTCATCCGTCGCGACGAGCACAACGTTGCCGTCGGCGCTGAGTGACATCGCGGTGACAGTCGCGAGTCCGGGGGCGAGCGGCTTGGGTAAAACCGGCATCGCGGCCGGGAACGATTTCAACGATCCGTCCGACGTGGCGACCATCGCGATGCCGGTGGCGGGGTTCACCCAGAAGCCGGTGATGTCCGCGAGTGTCACCCCGATGACACCGAGGTTCGCACCGGTGGCGGGCGTCCAGTAGCGCAGCGTTTTGTCGGCCCCGGCCGAATAGAGCGTCAGCCCGTTGGGGGCGAACCCCAGGCCGACGACGGCGCCGGCGTGCCCGGTCAGCGTTTGCGTCGGCTTGCCGTCCGCGGCCGTCCAGATGCGGATGGTACCATCGGCGGCACCGGCCGCGAGGAGCTTGCCATCCGCGCTCGCGGCGACTTGCGTGACCGCCGCAGCGTGGGCGTAAGTCGCATTCGGTTTTCCGTTGGCGATGTCCCAAATCTTCAACTGGTTGTCGGTGGACACGGTGGCCAAAGACGAACCGTCCGGAGCGAAGGCGACGCCGAGAACCAAGTTGGTGTGGCCGTTCTTGCCGGTGAGCGTGCGGAGTTCCTTGCCGGTGACCCCGTCCCAGAGCTTCACCGTTTTGTCGAAGCTGCCGGTGGCCAGGAGTTTGCCATCGGGCGACACGGCCACGGAGTAGACCGGGTCTGTGTGCCCCTTCAGCGCGAGCGCCGGCGGGGGGGACGGGGTCTGCGCGAGTGCGACCCCGAGCAATGCGAACGAACCGGCGACGACGAACCGGATTCGGGCCAATAGCATAACAGCCTCGTGGGCGAGCGGGAGAAGGGCCAACCGGCGGTCGTTGGAGTGTCGCACGCCGTGGCGGTTGGGTCAACGGGTATGGACTTTCACGATCCGGTCGCGGCCGGGCTGCACTTGGGTTTCGCGGCGTGGTGCCTCTTCGCCGGGGCGATTCTCTTCCGCCTCACGCGCCGCCATCCGTCCGGCCACCGGCTGTCCGTTCTGGTCTATGCGTTCAGCGCCGTGGTTCTGTATACGTGCAGCGGACTGTTCCACAGCCTGCGCTACGATTCCGAAGCCGATCCGCAATACGAATTCTTCCGCCGGCTCGATCTCTCCGCGATCTTCGGCTTGATTGCCGGGTCGTGCGTCCCCATCTGCGTCTACGTGTTGCCGACGTGGTGGAAGCGGGCCAGCCTCCTGCTCGAACTCGGCAGCGCCGCGGTCGGCATCGTGCTGATCTGGTCGATGCGGGAGGTCGTCACGCAAACGCTGATCTTCGTCTACATCGCCATGGGTTTCGTGGCGATGGTGCCGCTCCGCATCTACCACCGCAAGTGGGGGATGGGGGGTATTATGCTCATGTTCCTCTTCGCGGCGTTCTACGTGCTGGGGGCCATCGCCCAAGCCGTGAAATGGCCCAGCTACTACCACATCGTGCTTCACGTCGCGGATATGATCGCGACGTTGCTGCATCTCATTTTGCTGGTGAAGTTCGCACTGCCGTTTGGGCATGCGGGGATGAAAACGAGCTTGGCGAAGGCCCCGCGGGAGGTCGTTTTGGGGCGGTGAACATCGGAATCGCTCCGTCTGTCCAGCGGATCCGCTTTGATCGGCTCGACATAAGTCTTAGGCGGGCTTGGTCTGTCCAGAAAAGTTCGGTCTGTCCAGAGTTTTTCGAGTCTGTCCAGAGGGGGGTGTGGGTAGTCGCGCTGGACAGACTCCGGGTCATCGAAGCACTCCCCTATTCATCCCGGGTCGGTTCCGAGTATGCTCCCGGCATGACCCCGCCCGACCACCCAGCCCCTGCAACTCCCCGCCACCGCGGCCGCGTCGTCCTGATGTTCCTCGCCGCGCTGATCGCCGCGGACTTCGCGGTGTTGGCCACCGACTCTACCTGGAAACGCTATTCGCCGGACGACTATCGGCTGCGGGTGGACGAGTGCGCCCGGCACCGCCGCGACATCGTCTTCGCGGGCGGTTCGCCGATCGCCGAAGGGGTCGATCCCGAATTGCTCGGCGCGATCCCTTGGCACGGCGAGGCCATCGGCGACTTCTACAGCCTCGGCCTCTCCGGCGGAACCACGTCCGACTTCTACTTCGCGGTTCGCCACGCGTGCCCGGCGCCGCCGAAGGTACTCGCCTACGGGATCACGGCGAGCGATCTCAACGACGGCCGGCACGAACCGCATGGGGTGCAATCGCTGATGACCCGGGACGACGTGCGCGATTGGCGGACGACGCGCCCCGATGCCGCGGAGTGGGTCACCCGGCACTACTTGAAGGGGGAACTCGGGAAGGCTAGTTCCCTGTATCGGCACCGCTTCGGCATTCGCATGTGGGCCGCGGACACCTGTGAAGAATTCGCACCGGGGTCGTGCCCGGAGTCGGCGGCGGAAGCGCGGCGGCAACTCGCCATCGACGCGGCTCTGCACCGGGGCATGGGCTACGCCCCCACGCAATGGTTCGCGGGCCGGCGCTACAGCGATATGAAAGCGAGCGGTTGGGTGGCCCCGCCCTTCGCCTACTTGGCCAACTATCGAACCGGCTCGCATTTGAAGTATTTGCACCGCTTGCTCGATTGGGCGGGCGAGCGGGGCGTCGAAATCATCTTGATCGACATGCCGGTGACAGCGGACTTAGAAGCGCGGCACCCGGCTGAATTCGCCGAGTACCGCCGGCACCTCGCCGAGGTGAGCAAGTCCCGTGGCGCGATGATCCTGCGCGGCGCCGAGGCGAGATTGATCGATGACCACTTCGCCGATCTCATCCACCTGAACCGCACGGGGACGGTGCAATTCTGCGCCTGGCTCCGGGGTGAACTGCTCCGCTTGGGGGCACCGCAGCAACCGTGGTGGACGCCGCAATCCGCCAAGGCGTGGGCGGAGAAGCCCCGATGATCTTGGCGAACAAAGCTTTCCCGGTCTTCCTGATCGCCGTGCTGCTCGGATACCACCTCCTGCGCGGTCGGCGCTGGAAGTACCTTTGGCTGACGCTGGCGAGTTGGAGTTTCTACGCGTGGGCCAGCCCCGGCTACCTCTGGGTGATTCTGCTGCTGACGGTGATCGATTACCTCGCGGCCCTGCGAATTGAAGCGGGCACCGATGACCGCGCCCGCCGGCGCTGGTTGATCCTGAGCATCGTCTCGAACCTCGGCTTGTTGGGTGCGTTCAAGTACACGACCTTTGCGTTCGACAACACCTTGGCCGCGGCCGGGTGGGCGGGTTTCGCGGCCGGTGACCGCACGTGGGACATCCTCCTTCCGCTGGGCATCAGCTTCCACACGTTCCAAGGCATCAGCTACACCGTGGACGTCTACCGCCGACAGATTCCCGCGGTGCGGAAGTTCGTCGACTACGCCCTGTTCGTGTCGTTCTTCCCGCAGTTGGCCGCGGGGCCGATTGTCCGCGCGGTCGAGTTCCTGCCGCAGATGGTGACGCCGCCGAAGGTGGGGTGGACCGAGATCGAACTCGGATTGCGCCTCGTCGTCGTCGGTATCCTCAAGAAGTTCTTCATCGCCGATCAATTGCACGACCTCTTCGTCGAGCCGGTCTTCCGCGACCCCGCCTCGTACTCGGCGGGTATCCAGCGCTGGGCGGCGGTGGCGTGGGCGATCCAAATCTACTGCGATTTCAGCGGCTACACCGACATGGCCCTCGGCATGGCGAAGTGGTTCGGTTTCGTGCTGCCGCCGAACTTCCGATTGCCTTACACCGCGACCAGCATCACCGACTTCTGGCGGCGCTGGCATATCTCGCTCTCGTCGTGGCTGCGCGATTACCTTTACTTCCCGCTCGGCGGGAGTCGCGGTGGCCCGGCCCGCACCGCCTTCAACTTGATGCTGCTCTTCGTGCTTTGCGGACTCTGGCACGGGGCCGCGTGGCACTGGCTGGCTTACGGGGCTTACAATGGCCTGCTGATGATCCTGCACCGCTGGTTCGATCAGGCGTTCAAAGATGCTGCGTGGCGCTCGCACCCCGTCTGGATCGCGATGGCTTGGTCGGCGACCCTGTACCAGCTGCTGTTCGGTTTGGTGCTGATTCGGATGACATCGTGGGAAACGGGCCTGCGTTTGCAAGCGTCGCTGCTCGGTCTCGGTTCGGGCGAAGGGTCGGCGCTCAGCAGCGTTCCACTGCCCGTGATCGCGCTGATGCTCGCGGGGTTGGCGGGGCACTTCGGCGCCTGTCTGCCGGGGTTGTCGGCGTGGCTACAACGGCCCGGTCGCCCGCAGAATCTCGCGCTCGGCGCCGGCTACGCGGCCTCGGTGGTACTGATGGTGGCGTTCGGGCCGGGGGTGTCCAAGAGCTTCATCTACATCGCGTTCTAACGGGGGCCGTCGTGCGTCGCTTCCGCTGGGTGATCCTCGTCGCGCTCATCTGCCTGCCCGTGGCCTTCCTGGCCTTCGATTGGCGCTTGCCGGGGTACCGCGAGACCGCCGCCGCCCAACCGCTCGCCGTGCCGGACGGCGATCAGGAGATGGCTTGGCTGCACACGACCACCGCCAACACCACTTGGGAGCGGTACGTGACCGGCTGGCTCCGCGTCCAGCGGACTATGCCCGAGTTGGAAATCGACACCTCGAACACATTCCTCGATTCGACGACGGGCGTTCCCGAGTTGGTTCTCGGGATGAAAGGACGCGAGGCGAAGCTGCGCATCCGCTGGTACAAGTTGCAGAGCGACGTCGGCGCCGCCGATTGGGTGCGGAGCTTGGCGCAGCGGGATCGGCCGCCGCTGGCGATCATCGGCGGCGGGTCGAGTGATCGAGCCGTCGAATTGGCCAAAGCGATGGAGGCCCAACGCGACTGGCGCGGCGACCGGCCGGCGTTATTCATCACCACGGCGACGGCGGTGAACCTCCCCGCTTCGGAACCCGCCCCACATCTGATCGCCCTGTACCCCGGCCGCTCGTTCCGATTCTGTTTCAACAACCGGCAGATGGCCGATGCGGTGCTCGACTACGTCGAACAGACCCCCGATCTCCGGCCCGCGGTGACCGAGTTGTCGAGCCTTCAAGCGGTGGGGTCGTCCGCCATCGCCGAGCCGAAACCGATGCGGTACCGCCCGCACGTCTTCTCGGTGCAATGGGCCGACGACCCGTACTCGACCGACTTGCACGAGCAATTCTCGAAATCGCTCCACGAGCAAGCCGATGCCCGCGGCGGGAAGCAATCGGCGTTCCAACTCGACAGCTACGGGATCCCGTTCAGCGTCGGCGGATTCATCCGTCCCAATTTGCAGGAAGACGAAGCGGCCAAGCGGATCGCACTCGAACTGCGCGGTTTGCCGCCGCAGCGGTCGATGCTGATCCTGCCGGCCGCGACCCAACCCGCCCGGCGTCTGCTGCAAGCCATCGCGGAGCGTTCACCACGGCTGACGCGGCGCTTGGTGGTCGTCACCGGGGACGGCATCCCCGTCAACGCGTTGCTCCGCGATGGCGACTTCGCCTGGCGGGCCGGGGCACTCCCGGTGCCGCTGGTCCTGTTCACCCACAACGACCCCATCGCGTGGGACGATGGCATCCGCTGGCCGCGCGGCCCCGGTAGCGATTCGAACACGACGGAGGAATTCATGCACTTCGCCGAGATGGCCCGCATCGTCCTCGGCGGCTGCTACCCGTCGCCCACCGGCGAGTTGGTGACCCGGAGCGACGACCTCATCGCCCGGCTCCACGCCCGGCGACCCGCGTTCTTCGATTCCAACGGCGAGCGGTTGCGCGGCACCGGCGAGTTCGTGGTGACGCTCTTGCCCCGCGAGGATGCCGATGGTACCCGCGGCACCGCCCAGTTATCCGTGTGGCGACGCGATTCGGCGGGGACGTGGCAATCGACGGGACCGTTGATCCTCGGCGCGAACGGGGGGGCGACCCGCCCGTGAATACCCCCGCGCCGCGCTTCCATTGGGGCGTCCTCGGCAATTACGCCGTGGGCTTGGCCCCGTTCGTCATCGTTTGGATGGTCCTCGTCGGTTGGCTCGCCAGCCTACTCTATTCGCGCGCCGTTTGGTCCGAAGAATCGGACGAGGCCATCGTCCGCGAGTGGCTCGACGAAGCCCGCCCCTTCCGCAAGACGCTGCTCGAGTTGATCCGCGAGTACCTTTACCTCCGGGAGGAAGTACGGGCCGGTCGCAAGCTCCCGACGGAAGTCGACCTGAAGCGGGCCGAGTTGGCCGAGCAACTGCGGGCGCTCACCGAACCGACGCGCGTCTACGAGAACAAATTGCCGGGGTTCCCGATCCTCTTCCGCCTCGCGGTCGGCGCGCCGGACGGCGACGTGATCGCCTGGGACAACCCGCTGCCCCGGCCGCTCGCCGATACCAGCACCCGCGTCCGAACGCTCCGCTACTCCCCCGCCAGCTTGGACGGGCAACCGGTGTACGTCGAATGCGAATACCAGTTGCACGCTTTCAACAAACTCCAGCGGCGCGAGCGGGATCGCCGACGCGAATCGTTGGTCGCCGGGGCGGTGCTGATTGCGGCGACGCTCATCGCGCTCGTGTTCGTAGTGCGGTTCGTCCGCCACGAACACGGCCGGGAGACCGAGCAGTTGAAGGTGCTCGCCGCGGCGGAACACCAGGAGCGCGAACTGCTGGAGACGCGCCTGCGGCAGCAACAGACGGAGCGCGAAAACGAGGAACTCGACCGCCGGGCGGAGCGCGCGGAGACCGCCGCACTCGAGTTGAAATCGCAAATCTACGCGAGCATCGGCATCATGGCGGGCAGTTACGCCCACAACATCAAGAACCTGCTCGTCCGCCCCAACGACCTCCTGCGCCGCTGCTTGGAAGTCGACGGGTTGACCGGCCCGCAAACGGGGATGCTCCACGAAGTGCAGGCCACGCTCGGCACCGTGACGGATCGCTTGCAAGAAATCCTCCGCACGGTGCGCCGCGACCCGAACGAATCGAGCATGGCTCGGATCGACTTGGTGCCGTTCGTGAAAACCTTGGCGGAGACGTGGGCGGACGTCGGCCGGGATAAATGGAAGTTGCACATCGAAACCGAATTGCCCGCCGAGCCGCTCCGCATCGAAGGGGATTTCTCCCACTTGCAGCAAGCCCTCGAGAATCTGATCTTCAACGCCCGCGATGCCACCTTCGAGATGCGAAACCACCTCCGCGAGGAAGCCCGGCGGGCGATCCCGACCGAACGCAAGGAGAAGCTGCTCGACGCCGCGGGTTGGAAAGGGACGCTCCGGTTGAAACTGACGGCGGACGCCGAGTTCGCCACGCTCGAGGTCGCGGACAACGGCATCGGCATGACCGACGAAGTGCGCGAACAGTGCTTGCGGACGCACTTCAGCACCAAGCGCGACAACGCGCTGTACGAGGGGCACTCCGCTGGGATGGGCCTCGGGTTGTCGTTCGTCGCGATGGTGCTCGAGCACCACGCCGCCGAGTTCGCCATCGACTCGCAGCCCGAATGCGGCACGACCTTCCGCATCCGATTCCGGCTCCCGCGCGAATCCGCTTGAAGCCCTGCGCCGCGTGCGATACCTTTTTCCGATGGTCGATTCGTATCCCTCCTCCGCTGGATCAACATCCGATGGCCCGCTCACGCCGCGACGACGATGACGACACCCCCCGGAAGAAATCCCGTCGCCCCGTCGACGACGACGAAGAAGACGATGATGAGGAAGTCAAATCGAAGGCCAAGAAGAAGCCCGCCAAGCCGATCGACGACGATGATGACGAAGACGACGAGGACGATACCCCGCCGCCCAAAAAGAAGCCGGTGGCCAAAGCCGTCCCCGCGAAAACCTACTCCGACGATGACGATGATGAACCGCCGCGGAAAAGCAAAGCCGCGGCCCAGAAGCGCGTCGTCGATGAAGATGACGAAGAAGACGACGACGAGGACGACACGCCCAAGAAGAAGTCGAAGTACAAAGCGAAAGGGAAGGGGGGAGGCGGGTCGAAAAAACTCCTGCTGATCGGCGGGGCCGTCGCGCTGCTGTTCCTCCTCTGCGGGGGCGGTGGCACGGCCGCGTATCTACTCTTCTTCAACGACAGCCCCAAGGCGGCCGTGCAGGATTTCATCGATGCGGCGGACAAGGGCGACGGAGCCGGCATGTGGGATCGCATGGACAAGGAATCTCAAGTCCAAATTGGAGCGGCTCTAGAATTCTCGAAGATGGGACCGGATGGGGCCAAGTTCAAAGACAAATCGGGCCGGGAACTCTTCGCCGCGGTCGTGGCCGACAACAAAGAAAAGAAGAAGGACAACATGACCCCCTTCGGAAAAGGCAAGCCGACCATCGAATCGTCCGCCGTCACCTCGGATGGGAAATCCGGGAGCGTGATCGCGAAGACGGCCGATGGGAAGATCGTGACCATTCCGTGCGTTAAGGAAGAAGGAAAGTGGAAGTTAAAATTATCCGGCTTGAATCGTCAGTAATCCGAATCACCCGACCGCAGCGGGGCGGGGGCCAAAGCTCGGCGCCCGCCCGCGCCCATGCCAAAACCCGTGGTTATTTGCCGACGGGTTTGTACCG
>JANOSQ010000397.1:0-1923 GCA_031415915.1 Fimbriiglobus sp.
TAACCGTTCACTGGGTTTTGCCGCTGTTTTTCAGGCGATTTCGAGTTCCGAACATACATATTTGAGACAAATTCGACTCGAATATGTGAAATTGAGCGATAAGGTCCCTGAATTTTAGGCGTTTACCCGGTGAACGGTTACAATTTTTCTTCGTCCGGTTCGATGCCGATGCCGTCGTTTTTGACATCGAGGCAATAGCCCGCGCGGGTTTTCCGGCCTTCGATGGCGATCGTGCTTTTGGGGTCGCCGTATTTGATGGCGTTGACGATCAGATTGTGGATGGCCCGTTCGATCATGGCCCGATCCACGCTGAGCTTGGGAATCACCCGGATGTTGTCGAACTTGATTTGAATTCGATTCGTGTCCCACGCGTAGGGTCGCAGCATACTGACGACGCGGGCGAGGATGTCGCCTTCGATGAAAATCGGCGTCGGTGCGAACGCGCCGAATTGACCGGGCGTGACATCGAGCTGGGAAACGAGATTCAACGCGAAGTAGGACGAACTGTCGAGGTTGTCGAAATGGTATTCGCCCCTCGGTTTACCGGATTCCTCGTCCTCGCGCATGCGGTTGAGGGTGTTGCGGATCATCGTCAGCGGTGAGTACAGATCGTGCTTGACGATGCTGATCGTCTGCTCGCGGCGGATGCGGCTGTCGAGGGCTTGGAGAACCACCCCGACCTGTTTGGCGATGAAACCGAGGGGTTCCAATTCCAGTTGCAAGAACCGGTTGCGGAGCTTCGGCTGGCTGACGCAGCGGATGACGGCGAACTACTCCGACGGATCGGCGCGGCGCGCGACGCGGAGGCTTTCGCGCTCTTCTACGACCGCTTCGCCGCGAAGGTCTATGGACTTTTGTTGAAGCTTTTGCGAAACCGGACGGACGCCGACGACGTACTCCAAGAGACGTTTCTCCAAGTTTGGAAACAAGCGGATCGTTTCGACCCCGCGCGCTCGGGCCCCCGAAGGTTGGCTTTTGATGATGGCCCGGTCGCGGGCCTTGGACCGATTGCGGAAGCGGCCGACGACTTCCGCGACCGCGATTCCCGAAGTCCCGCTGTTGGCAGAACCGAGTGCCGGCCTCCAACGCGAAGAAGCCGGGCAAACCTTGCGCTCGGGCTTGGCCGAATTGGCGGCCGAGCAAGGCGAACCGATCCGCCTCGCCTTCTTCGAGGGACACACCCACGAAGAGATCGCGGCGATCTTGCGACTGCCGCTGGGAACTGTGAAAACGCGTATCCCACTAGGCCGTGTTGATTGGAGTTCCATAAGTGCTTGTGCAGTAGTGACTTATGGCAAACTACAGGATCGCGTAATTTCGCAGTAACCCGTTGGCCTGCAACGGGTTACGCAACTCCAATCAACACGGCCTAGGAATGATGCGGCTGCGCGAATGCTTCCGCGAGGAAAATGTGGGACCAGGACAATCGTTCAGGATCGAATGGATCGAGAGGAACTCGCCGCGAACTTCGTGGCGGGTGCCCTGACTCCGTCCGAACGCGATGCGTGGGAATCGGCCTTGAACGATCCCGCCTCCCCCGAGAGCGCCGCGACCGCAGAAATCGAAGGGGCGCTGCTGGCGTTGACCGATGCCATCCCCGCGGTGGAGCCGCCGGCCGGAATCAAATTCGCGCTGTTGGCCGCCGTCGCCCCGCCCCAAGGTTTCGTCTTCCGCTTCACCGACGACGCCAGCTTCCGAGCCACCCCGATCCCGGGCGTTTCGTTCCGACTCCTGCACCGCGATAAAGTTCGCAATGTCGTTTCATGCCTGCTCCGGCTGGCCCCGGACGATCTGTTCTCGCGGGTCACTTCTGCATGATCGGCAGGTAGTTGTTCGGCAGTTGCAGGATGATGCAGGCCATGGCGGTGCCGTAGGCGGTGCCGTTGTAGTCGTCCCAGACGTTGCCGTTGCCGCGGCGGGCGA
>JANOSQ010000398.1:0-2400 GCA_031415915.1 Fimbriiglobus sp.
TCATGTTCAACACCATGCCGCGCCGGATGTCGATCAGCTTCGTCGATGCCATCGCCCGCCCTCCCGAAAGGTCTGGATTCAATTCCGTTGGTACCCGCTAACCTAGCGAACGCACGCGGGAGCGAGAACCCCCATATTCCCCGTTGGCCCGTCCCCGCGCTTCGCGTACAGTTTCGGGAGCACCGTTTTCCCTCGTGGAGTTCCTGATGCGCCCCCCGCTCCTTCTCCTCGCTTCGCTGCTCGCCGTCGCCGTGAGCCGCGCGGACGGCCCCGCCGACAACAACGTCGACGGTGTCCGACCCGTCCCGCCGCTGGGGAACGCGATCCCGGACGCCGTGAAGGATGAACTCAAGAAAGGTTTGACCGAACTGCAAGGCCTCATCAAAGGCATCGGCAGGCACGACCTGCTGCCCGATGTGCTCATCTACGAAAAGGCGGTGCGCTGGGCGCTTGAATACAACGAGGTCTTTGACGGCAAAGGTACGATGCCCGCAAGTACAGTGAAGAACGTGTTGAAGATGGGCCTCGAACGGGCCACCGCGATGAAAGTCGGCAAGACGCCGTGGACAACAGCCACCGGTCTGGTTGTCCGGGGGTACAGATCGAAGATCGACGGCAGCGTACAACCGTACGGCTTGGTCGTTCCTAAGGAGTATGACTTTGCCGGAAAGTCGGCGCACCGCCTCGACTTCTGGTGGCACGGTCGCTACGAGAACGTCGTCGAAGCGAGCTTCATCGATCAGCGTTCGAAGAGCCCCGGCGAGTTCACGCCGAAGGGGGCCATCGTGCTGCACCCGTTCGGCCGCTTCAGCAACGCCAACAAGTTCGCCGGGGAGATCGACAGCTTCGAATGCCTCGATCACGCGAGGAAGCACTACCGCATCGACGACAAGCGCATCGTGGCCCGCGGCTTCAGCATGGGCGGCGCCGCCTGCTGGCAGTACGCCGTGCACTATCCGACGCTGTTCTGCGCCGCCGCACCCGGAGCCGGCTTCAGCGAGACGCCCGAGTTCCTCAAGGTGTTCCAGAACGAGAAGGTGGAGCCGACTTGGTACGAGAAGAAGCTCTGGGGCATGTACAACGCCACCGACTACGCCCAGAACATCTTCAACATCCCGACCGTGGCGTACAGCGGCGAGAAGGACAATCAAAAGCAGGCTGCGGACGTGATGGCCCGCGAGATGAAGAAGCTCGGCATGGAACTGACGCACATCCTCGGGCCGGGCGCCGGGCACAACTACGAGAAGGCCGCGAAGGAAGAAGTCAACAAGCGCATCGATGCGATCGTGGAGAAGGGCTTGCCGGGGAAACGCGAAGAGATCAGGTTCGTGACGTATACCCTGCGCTACAACGAATGCGCTTGGCTGACGGTCACGGGGTTGGGGAAACACTGGGATCGGGCCGAGATCGCGGGCACCTACAAAGACGGAGTCATCGATCTCAAGACGAAAAACATCTCTTCCTTTTCGATCGTCCTGAGTCATACGAACGCGAAGATCACCATCGACGGCATCACGAATATTGCGGGCTGGGACAACTCGAAAGACCCCAAAGCCGCCGCGAAACCCGTCCGGCAAGAGTTCCGCAAGTACGAAGGTGGCTGGTTCATGGCGGGTATCCTTCCCGGACGGCTCGTCGTCAAAGCTCCTAACCTCCAAGGCCCCATCGACGACGCATTCATGGACTCCTTCCTCATGGTCTCGCCCACCGGCAAGCCGATGAACGACACCATCGGCAAATGGACCGCTCAGGAAATGAAGCACGCCACCGAGCATTGGCGCAAGCAGTTCCGCGGCGATGCGCCGATCAAGGCCGACAAGGACGTGACCGCCGAGGACATCGCCAACAACAACCTCATCCTCTGGGGCGACCCGAAGAGCAACGCGATCCTCGCGAAGATCGCCGACAAGCTGCCGCTGGTCGTATTCGGTGACAACACCGTGACCGTGAGTATCTACCCGAACCCGCTAAACCCGAAGAAGTACGTCGTCCTCAACAGCGGCTTCACATTCCGCGAGTACGACTATTTGAACAACGCACGGCAAGTGTCGAAGATGCCGGACTACGCGGTCGTCGATGTGAGTACCCCCGCGAACAGCCGGTATCCCGGCAAGGTCGTGCGGGCCGGGTTTTTCGACGAGCAATGGAAGCTGCAAAAAGACGACGGTCAAGGAAAATGAAACGCGGGTTAGCCGGACGCGCGAGCGACGGCCGCGAACCGGGCCACGCCGTTCACTCGGACAATCGAGAACCCAATGCCTAGCAGGGTGTTGAAAAACTCGGGAGGTTTGAATTTGAGGAGCCATTACAGGCCTCAGGTGCCAGTTTTGAGCCTCGAAACCCAACTTGAACGCAATTAGGGCACACGAAAACAGGTCGTCCCGAGTTTTTCAACACCCT
>JANOSQ010000399.1:0-4381 GCA_031415915.1 Fimbriiglobus sp.
CCGCGAAACGAACCGGGCCGGGCACCCCGTCCCGAGGTCGCCCGGCCCGCCGTTCGCTGCGGTCGGCTCAATCCTTCTTCACGTCCGGCTGCTTGATCGCGGGCGGATCAATGACGGGTGGTAGCGGTGCGGGCAAAGGCCGCAGCACGGGCGCGGGCATCGGGCCACCCGGCATCGTAGGCGGGTAGTTGTAAACGGCAGGCCCTGTCGGCATCAAATCGGGCGACACGAGCACCAAGACGTCGTCTTTGAACATCTTGAGGTAGCCGGGATCGACCTTCTGCCCATTGACCGACGCGATGGCCATCGTCGTTTCGCCGAGCTTCTTGGCCGCATCCTTGATGTCCACTTCTTTCCCCTCCGGGGTGTAGACCTTCAAATCCTTCAGATCGGCCAATTCCACGCGGAGGTGCTTCTGCATCATGGTCTCGCTCTCGATCTGCACCGGCACTTGCTGGCCGTTCGGCCCGCCTTGCAGTTGGAAGCGGGTCACCTTCACCTTTTCGTTCCGGATCACCGTGAAGCGGACTTTGCCGTCATTCTCGGACTTCAAGTTCAAGATGTACGGGGCGGGCCCACTCGGCGCCACGTCCTTGGGAATGGGGGCACCGGGCGCCAGCAGGGCGAGCGTTAAACCGAGGGCGGGAAACATGGGGAAACTCCGGGGGGATCGGGTTGTCCAGAACACGGTGTAGTGTAGCCAGGGGCGAGACCACTCGCCACCGTCGAAGCTGCTCCCCCCATCATTTGATTCATCGTTGACAACGCTCGGACTTTTCGACAATCACTTTCCGAACGTTCTTTGCACGGTGCCACCCCATGCCCGCCATGCTCGACTTTTTCTCCAAATACAAAAACCCCAAGAACATCAAGGTATCGACCTTCCGCAAGGTGATGCATTCGGCGGGGAACAAAATCGGTTCGATGTCGAAAAAAGACGCAGGCGTCGCTTTCGTCGAACAAGGAAACGCTGCGGTCGGGGTCTTGGCGTTCAGCGCGTCGGTCGCGATCGCCGCCGGTTCGACGGCGGCGTTCGCCGTGGCTATGACCGGGCCGGGAGCGGGCATCGGGATCGGGATCATCGGGTTTGTACTGGCGGCCAAAGCTCTGTATTCCAATCGGGAAGCGGCTCACGACGCGGTCACGCCGCACATGTTCAGCTTGATCGACGCCGTGCCGCCGACGCCGCTGCCGAGCGATAAGGTGAGCTTGGACAAACTCGGCGGGGCCGCGCTGTCTCTCATCGCGGATGGGCAAGCACAAGTCAACCAAGGCCATTCCAAATTGGTCGCCGCCGAAGCCGCTTACAACGCGTTTTTGGTGAAGTACAACGACATCTCGCGATACCACGTGCGCTACAAAACCGACAAACAGCCCGGCAACAAAGCCTTGGTTCTCGAAAACGAACCGAAGCGGCAAGAGTTGATCCTCAACGCCGAGAAGCAGGGCGGGGCGATCTTCGACTACGTGCGCCGGCTCGTGCACTACGGTAACTACCTGCAAGTCTTCGAACTCTTCGGAAAGATCCTGAAAAGCGACACGACGTGGACTCAGCAGATCGCTTTCGGGAGTTACCTGGCCGCACTGGCGACGTTCTTGGCGCGCATGAACAGCGATACCGCGCTGGCCGAGCACGCGGCACAGCCTTGAGAATTCGTTGCCGCAGTTCGCCCGGGCGGGTATGCTTTCCACCCACCCCCGCCTTCGGATTCCGCCGATGCTGCTCTTCGATTCGCACCTCGACCTCGGCCTGAACGCCGTCGATTGGAACCGCGACCTGCGGATGGATGTCCACGACATCCGCGTGCAGGAAACCGTCTTCGGCCTCACTGACCCCGGTCGGCAGACCTGCACCGTGAGCCTGCCGGAGCTTCGCAAAGCCGAGATCGGCATCTGCGTCGCCACGGTGCTCGCCCGCATCGAACAGCCGATCAACCACGGCTTCGGGTACACGACGCCGCACGCCTGCTACGCCGTGGCGCAATCGCACCTCGCTTACTACAAGGCGATGGAGCGCGAGAAGGCCATGCGGATGATCCGCACCAAGGGCGAACTCGCGGCCCACGTGAAACAATACACCGCGAACCCGGCGACGACCCCGCTCGGCTACATCCTCAGCATGGAATGCGGCGACCCGGTTCTCGACCCGGACAATATCTTCGATTGGTACGGCCAAGGCCTCCGCGCCATCGGCATCACACACTACGGCCCGAACCGCTACGGCGGTGGAACCCGCAGCGAAGCGGGGCTGGCGCTGGAAGCGGTGCCGCTGCTCAAGAACATCGAGAAGCTCGGCATGGCGCTCGACATGACGCACCTGTCGGATCGCTCCTTCGACCAAGTGCGCGACCTCTACGGCGGCCGGGTACTGGCGAGCCATCAGAACGCCCGCAAATTCTGCGACTGGCAGCGTCAATTCACCGACGAGCAAATCGGGTTCGTACTCGAACGGAAGGGGGTCATCGGTGTCGCCTTCGACGCGATCATGCTCCAACCCGGCTGGGTGCGCACGGTGACGAAACCGGTCGTGACCATCGAACGCGCCGTGGACAACATCGACCACATCTGCCAACTCGCGGGGAACGCAACGCAGGCCGCCATCGGCAGCGATCTCGACGGCGGCTACGGCTTCGACCAGTGCCCCGCGGACCTCAACACCCTCGCCGACTTGCAAAAGATCCCGGAGATCTTGGCTCGGCGGAAGTACGCCGACGCGGACATCGCCGGGATCATGCACGGGAACTGGCTGCGCTTCTTCGGCGAAGTGCTGCCGGCGGAGTGAACGTGACAACCAATCGAAGATTTAAACACGAAGGAAGAGAAGGGTGAGCAAGGATAGGATGGCTTCATTACTTACCCTGCATTCCTTGTCTTCCTTCTCTTCCTTCGTGGTTCAATCTCTTTTCCTTACTTCTCTGCGCCCTCTGTGACTCTGCGGTGAAAAAATCTTATGCCCCCAACCCGCGTTCGGTTCCTCATCGTCGCCGTCACGTCCGTCGCGGCGATGTTCATGTACGTCGACCGCGCCTGCCTGTCGCTGTTCGGCACCGAGATCATGGCCGAGTTCGCCATCGAAAAATGGCAACTCGAATGGATCTACAGCGCCTTCTTCTGGTCGTACGCCCTGAGCCAAGTGCCGGCGGGGTTGCTGGGGCCGATCCTCGGCTTGCGGCGCAGCTTGGCCATCATGCTCTTCACGTGGTCGGTTTGTACCGCGGTCTGCGGATTGACCACGGGCCTACTCGGGTTGTTCGTGGCCCGGCTCGCGGTGGGCATCGCCGAAGCGGGGGCGTACCCGACCGCGGCGGCGCTCGTGAAGAATTGGTTCCCGCTGCGCGAACGCGGCCGGGCCAGTAGCTTCGTCGCCCTCGGCGGTCGCTTGGGATTCGCGCTGACGCCGTTCCTCACGGCGCTGCTCGTCGATCCCGCCTGGATCGGCCTCGACTTCAACTGGCGCGGCGCGCTCATCATCTTCGGCATTCTCGGCATCGTTTGGGCCGCCGTGTTCTGGCTGCTCGTCCGCGATTCGGCGCTGCTGCACCCGAAGAGCAACCCGGCCGAAGTTGAGTACGCCGGCCCCCCGCCGACCGCGAACACCTCGACCGAATGGCCCATCAACGCGCTGTTGGCGAGCCGCAACATGTGGCTCTTCGGGTTGGTGCAGTTCGGCAACAACATCGGTTGGGCATTCCTGATCACGAAGCTCGTCGACGTCCTGAAAGAGCGCTTCCACGCCGATCAGGACGACGCCAAGTTCATCGCGTCGATCCCGGCGTGGGCTTTGGTCGGCGGGATGTTCTTGGGCGGGTTCATCGGCGATTCCTGCGTCCGCCGCTTCGGGCTGAAGCGCGGTCGCCGGTTGCCCATCGGCTCGATGATGATCGTCGCGGGCTTGGCGTATTTGGCCTGCACCCAATTCGAGAACCCGTGGTCGGTCGCCGTGGCGCTGGCGGTGATGGCGATCGCCGGCGACATCGCCATCCCCTCGGTCTGGGCGTTCGCGCAGGACGTCGGGGGCCGGTACACCGGCGCGACCATCGGATTCGGCAACATGATCGGCAACCTCGGCGCCGCCATGTCGCCCATCGCCCTCGGCTACATCCAGCGCGAGTTCGGCTGGGACTGGATGTTCGTGAGTTGTTCGATCTGCTTCGCGGTCGCCGCACTCGCGGCGTTCAATTTGGATGCGACCAAGCCGGTGATGCGCGAGGATCGTTGAACGGGTCGCATACGAGCCGGACGCGTGAGCGACGGTCCGAATTGAAAGGGACACGAATCGGAACATGCCGAGAGGCCTGCGGTGCGTCGCGCACGCGTGCCGGGCGTATGCCAACCCTTCCACCAACCACCCCCAACACCCGCTTGGGCGGATCCAAAATGA
>JANOSQ010000400.1:0-5306 GCA_031415915.1 Fimbriiglobus sp.
CTTGCGGGCACAAGTCCGTCGGCGTGACGTGGAACTCAAACGGCACCGATCTGATCGACAAGTCGCTCGAAACGGGCTTCGACCTGTTGAAGCCGTTCATCAAGTCGTGCCACATCAACGACCTGACCAACGACAAAGCGGAAAAGTACCCGTACCGCGATTTGTTCAAGCGGCTCAAGGGCATCGGCTACGACCGCTACACCCTGTGCGAAGTGGGCAAGGTCCACGAACCCGAAGCGGGTTTGAAATTCTTGACAGAGTACAAGGAAATGTGGGACGGGCTGGTGAAGGCGTAGCGCATCACCCCTTCCCGTTTTCCTTCTCTTTCAATTCCACGCTCTGCACCCCTTCGATGCGGTTGAGTTCCGCGAAGAGGGGGAGCATCGTTTCCGGCTCGCCCGTCAACCGCAGCGAGTAGGTCACTTCCATTGCGGCGCCCTGCTTCGCGGTCGCCGTGCCGACGGCCTTCAGTTCCCCCGCGTATTTTTCGATGGTTTCGACGAGCGGTGCCGTCTCCTGCCCCAACCCGATGCGGATGCAGAGTTGCAATTTGTTAGTGGTCGGCGTTCGACCGCCGGGCACGACCCAATGCATGAGCACCGCGACGATGGCGACGGCCACGCAGGCCAACCCGGCCAACAAAATCTGATTCGCGCCGACCGCCATGCCGACGACGACGGAGAAGATGACGAACGCCGTGTCGCGCGTATCTTCGACGACGGTTCGGAATCGGACGATGGACAGCGCCCCGACGAGGCCGAAGGCGCGGGCCGTGTTGTCGCCGATGACGAGCGTCAGAATCGCCGTCATGATCGTGAGCAGAATCAGGGTCGTCAGCAACGACACCGACCGTTCGCGGCCGATCATCGTGGCCCGGAAAATCCCGGCCACGATGAACCCGGCGACGACCGACAAAGCGACTTGGACGGAAAGGTCTTCGGCGTGCTCGAAATACTTCGTGAACCAGTCGGGCATCGTGCGATTCCTTCCTTGGGCTACTTCTTCGCCGTCGGTTCTTTGTAATCCATTAGGAACTTCCGCCGCAAGTCCGCAAAGGCCCGCAGCGGATACTCCCGGCCGCGCGGGGTCGTCGCGTCGTCCGCCGTCGTGCGCTTAAACGCATCGTACGATTCTAGCTTTTTCGTGTCGGCTTCGATCTCTTTTTCCACGAGCTTGCGGTACTGCGCCACCAGCGGCCCGAGGTTCTTCCAGTCGAGCGACTTCTCCGCTATGGTCTTCACGTCGGCGAGGTACTTGGCTTTCAACGCCGGCACGGCGAGCACTTTGCTCCGGAGCGCCTTGCGGCTGTCGGCCAGCCCGACGAGCGGATCGAGTTCGATCCCGTTCCCACCGGCACCCATGCCGCCGCCGGGGAAGCCCCCGCCGCCGGGAGGGCCACCGGGGATGTTGGGTCGCTGCGCGGCCGAGCGGATTTCCTTCCAGATCTTCAGCTGGTCTTCGGTCAGGAGTTTCTCCGCGGACGCGTCGATTTCTTTTTGCAACGCGGCGGAGTCTTTCTTTTGCTTCTCGGTCAACTGCAACAGGTCTTGCAAGGGCATCGGCAGAATCTCACCGACCGGCGGGCGACCGAAACCGGGGCGCCCGCCGCCCGGCCCCATGGCGGGGTGGAAAGCCTCGTTCATATCGTGCGGAACGAAGTGGAACTTGCCCTTCTCGTCGAGGTAGAGGCTGTAATCGCTGGCCCGCGTCCAGAAGCCATCGCCGTTGAGCAAGGCCACGTCGAGGGCCAAAAACCAGAGCAATCCGTCGATGTCGCAAATCGGCTTCAAGGCTGCTTCGAGTTTCTCGGGCGGCGTCTCGTTCAGCACTTTCGTGAATTTGATGAGCGCTTTCCACGACTTCTCCTCGTCGTTCGACTTGATCTCGTAGATGCGTTTGTAATCGTCGATCTTGTCGCCGAGGTACTCCATGCCCCCGCGGCCGCCGGGGTTGCCGCGGACTTTCCAGCGCGCCCCTTTCGACGATTTGAAGTTCTCGGTGAGGAACTCCTTGTTGAATTGCTGGACGTTGGTGTAGACGCCCCAGTTCTCGCCGTTGATGACGACCTTCACGAGGTTCGCCTGCGGTGCCGGGATGTACTGCCGGGCGATGTGCGAATAGACCACGGTGCTCAGGAACGTCGGATCTTCGTGGCCGTTGAGCAGGTTCAGCGTCTTGTTGCCGTAGAGCCGCTGTTTCGGATCGGCGTGATCGACTTCCAAGTTCAACGAGCGCTTCGACCCGGCGCGGACGCCCATGTACGAGGACATCCCGCGGAAGTGGACGCCGACATTCGGGTATTTCTTCCCGTCCACGGTCAACGTGCACGGGAGATCGACATCGGTGCCGTGGAAGAGTTCGAGTTCGGTTTCCCAATCTTTGCTCTCGAAATTGAGGAACAGCGTGCGGAGCACGGTCGGCTCGAAGAGCTTGGCATCGGGGTACGATTTCACTTCCGAAACGCTGACTCTCACGCCCGGCTTGGCCACTTCGCCACCGCCGCCACCGGGGAAACCGCCGGGCCGACCGCCGCCGGGGCGACCGCCCATGGGGTTCTTCTTCAGCGCTTCCAAGGCGACCTTGCGCTCCTCGGCGTTCAACCGCCCGTCGGCGTCTTTGTCGTAGTCCTTCAGAATCTTGCGGGTCTGGCCCATGCCGGGAGGGCCGTAGCCGCCACCGCCGGGGCCGCCGGGTTGGGCCGAGGCTTGGGCCACGACCAGCGCGGAACCGAACAGAACCAATAAATGGATGCGGCGCGGATTCATCTTCGATCCTTCGGTATCGGGTGCGGAAGGTGTCATCGGGGATACAGTTGCGACGACGGTATGGAAACCGCCGCGGAAAGAATGCCGATGAGATAAAAAGTCTTCGATGGGAAACCGATGAAAGATTTGACAAGCGGCAGATTGGAGCTTAGTATTCAAATGTACAAATCAATTGTTCATGCGTCGTGTGTTTTACAGACTCAAGGAAAGCGCTGCCGGGGGACTGCCCGGAACGGAGGACTTCGATGGCCGGGGCTAAAAACTGCGTCGCATTCGGCTCGCCAAGTCGCTCTAAACCATTGCGGGCGATCGCGACTGTTTGCGTGGCCAACGTCAGCAGGGTCGTCCCCGCGAAGGGCGTTGCCAACCCAGTGCGGCTCGACTCCGCGAACAACCCCGGCAGTTCGTGCGGTTCGATGATCCCGCACAAACTCTCGGCCAATTCGAGCGATTCTTCATCGTAAAGCAGCCCCTTCCACAGTGCTGGAACCGCGAGCGCGAGGGCCGGGGAGTTGGCATCGGCCCCGCGGATTTCGAGGAAGTGCTTCAGTCTCACTTCGGGGAAGACCGTGGTCAGGTGGACTTCCCAATCGGCCATCGTCGGCATCCGCCCGCTGTGGCCGCGGCGCAGGAACTCGGCGAACGTCGTCCCTTCAGCGGGGACATACCGTCCAACGTGGCAGACGAACAGCATCGGCACGTGCAGCAGATAATCGACCCAGCGGTCGAAGCTCGGCCCGCGACTCAGGAACTCGGGGAGCAGGCCGCAGCGATCGGGATCCATGCCGAGCCAGATTTGGCTCCGGTACGATGCGAACCCCGTCGGACGGCCGGCGTAGCACGGGCTGTTCGCCCAGATAGCATTCACGACGGGGCTGAGCGTGAGCGCGACGCGGAACTTCCGCATGGCGTCGGCTTCGCTCGAATAGTCGAAAGCCACTTGCGTGCTCGCCGTGGTTTTCATCATCGCCAACGCCATCGGGCAACGCTCGGGCAGATACTCGGCCATGAGCCGGTGCCGGGCGCGGACGCCGAGGGAGATGTCCTCGGCCGCTTGAAACGGGGAGACGCCCGAGGCGATCCACACGACCTTGTTCGGATCGGTCACCGCACGGAGTTCGGACTTGTGGTTCTCGACGGCCTCCGCGAGTTCGGCGAGCGTTTCGAGCGGTGGCGTGGAGAACTCGACCTGCCCGCCCGGTTCCAGTGTGATCATCGCCCCGGCGCGACTCAACGTCGTGAGATGCTCACCTTCGAAATGAGGATCCCAACCGAAGCGTGCGACCAGCGCTTCCAAAATAGACCGGATGCCGCTTGGCTCAGCGTACGTCAGATGTCGACCGGTATTCCGTTCGACGACGAACTTCTCGAACTCGCCGCCGACCCGCCAATCGGTCCGTGGCTTGGCCCCCTTGTAGAAGTAGGCCAAAAGATCGTCCAAGCGAACCGGTTCGGCGTCGCGCGGTTCGCCCGGCTGATGAATATCCGCGCTCAAAGCGATCTCCCCCGCGATCCTCGCCGTCCGCTCCCCCTGACCGGCGGAGCATTCCTGATACACTCGATTAGAGATTCCCGCAGCGGAGCCAAGCCCATGCCGGTCCCCGGCCCGATGGCCATTTACCACGAACACCCCGATTGGTTCCGCCCGCTGTTCGCGGAACTCGACCGCCGAAGTATCCCCTACGTCCGCCTCGACCCGCGTTCGCACCGCTACGATCCATCCGAAAGCAGTTCGCCGTATTCGATGGTCTTCAACCGCATGAGCCCCTCGGCCTACCTGCGCGGTGGCATCCAGGGGATGTTTTATACACTCGGATACCTCGCCCACCTCGAACGACTCGCCGTGCCGACGGTGAACGGGTTGAAAGGCTTCACGATGGAAACGTCGAAGGCCCGGCAGTTGACGCTGCTGGAATCGCTCGGCCTCCCCTACCCCGCTTCCCGCGTCATCAACCACGCGAATCAAGCGGCGGCCGCGGCCGAGGGGTTGCGATTCCCCGTGGTGGTGAAGGCGAACATCGGCGGCAGCGGGGCCGGCATCGTGCGGTTCGATACCATCGAAGACTTGGCCCGCGCCGCCGAAGAAAACCGGCTCGACTTCGGCGTCGATCACACCGCCCTCGTGCAGGAATTCGTCCCGAATCGCGGCGGCAAGATCACGCGGGTCGAACTCCTCGGCGGCAAGTTCCTTTACGCGATCGATGTTTTCACGACCGGCGACACCTTCAACCTCTGCCCCGCCGACATCTGCCAGCGCAGCGACGGCGTGGCACTCGAACGCTCCGCGTGCGCGGTCGATACGCCCAAGACCAAGTTGAAAGCCGCGGGAGTAACACCCCCGGCCGAGGTGATCGCGGCGTGCGAAGCGATCATGGCCGAAGCGGGGATCGACGTCGGCGGCATCGAATACATGATCGACGACCGCGACGGGAAGCTCGTGTACTACGACATCAACGCGCTGTCGAACTTCGTCGCCGACGCGAAGAATGTCATCGGGTTCGACCCGTTTGTGAAACTCGTGGATTATCTCGAAGTCGTCCG
>JANOSQ010000401.1:0-12146 GCA_031415915.1 Fimbriiglobus sp.
GAGACCGACCGCATCGCGGCGATGGCGACCGAACTCCGCAAACTCGGCGCGGGCGTCGTGGAATTCGAGGACGGGTTGACGATCACCCCCGGCGATTTGCACGGGTCGACGGTGCAGACGTACCGGGATCACCGGATGGCGATGAGCTTGGCGTTGGTCGGATTGAAGGTGCCGGGAGTGGTGATCGACGATCCGGGGTGCGTCGCGAAGACATACCCCGGCTTCTGGAACGATCTGGAGAAGTTGCGGTCGTAAAACACCGAAGGCCGGGTGACCCCGGCCTTCGCTTCGATTACTTCTTACCTTCGGGCTTCGCTCCGCGGGGTGGGCCTTTGGACTTCGGCGCTTGCGCCCGGCGTTCGCCCTGCGGGGCGGCCGTGGCCACCGACTTGGTCGTTTGCGTGAGCGACGCTTCCGTCCAAAAGGGGCTGAGGCGCTTGATCTTGTAGAGGACCTTCTCGCGATCGGGCCCCGGCGCCGCGGCGGCGGCGCCGAGCGCGGCCTTGAGCTTCTTCATTTTCTTCTTGCGGGCATGACGCCGGCGCAACTCGATCGCCCGTTCCACCATAAACTGACACTCCGGTTACGTCGCAGGTTCTTCGTGATGAGTCAAGAGTATCGCCCGCCCGCAGTTCCGACAAGGCGGACGGGCCGAATCTTGCTCGGCGTCTGGGCGGTGCTGGCCCTGTCACAACTGGGGTTCGTCCTTCAATACGGGCACAATCAACCGTGGGCCGACGAGTGGGAATTCGTGCCGACGCTGACCGGGCACGAACCCTACGATGCTTTCTATTTCCAAGCCCACAACGAGCATCGGCTACCGCAGCCGCGGGCCATTTACCTCGGGTTGTGGAACTTGACGCAAGACTTCCGCTCCGGCATGGTGTTGCAGGTGGCCCTGCTGTCGGCGATGTCGTTGCGGGGGATGCAGTTGGCCGCGCGGTCGCGCGGCCGGCCCGATTGGGCCGATGCCTTCTTTCCGCTGTCATTGCTCCACGTCGGCCACTGCGAAAATTTGTTGATGGGGTACCAACTCTGCTTCGTGCTGGCGGCGGGCTTCGCGTTCGGGGTGTTGGAACTAGCGGTGCGGTGGACGCCGGAGAACGGCCCGCGCACGGCGTTGCTCGCGGCGTTGGCCACACTCTCCCTCTGCTTGTGCGGAGGCTTCGGCATCGTCTTGGCGGCGCCGATCGGACTTTGGACGTTGCTGCTGATCGCCCGTAACGGAATGCGGAGCCTGCTCTCGACCGCGGCGGTTCTCGGCTTCCTCGGCAGCGCTCTCGTCTACTTGGTGTTCGTCTTCTCCACGTATCAACGTCCGCCCGATCACCCGCCGTTCCGATTCGAGAATTGGTCCGCTTCGTTGCAAGTCGCGGGGCAGTTCCTCGCCGTGAGTCTCGGCATTGGAGTCGGGGTCATCTGGTTCGCCCTGCTCCCGCTCCTAGTCCTCGCGGCCGGGATCGCCGCTCGGGAACTCCGGCGGTTTCCCCGCTCCGCCGCGGTCGGAATCGCAGCGGTCGCGGTCGGTGTCATCCTGTTGTCACTGGCGGTCGGGGCCGGCCGCGGAGGCTTCGGGTCGCAGATGGGCCTGTGGCCGCGCTACTCGCTGTTGGCGTGGCCGTTGCTCGCCGCGATTATTCTGGCTTCGGCGAATCGCCGCTGGTTGCCGCGGGCGATGGCGTTGGCGGCGCTCCTCGCGTTCGTGCCCAACACGATTCACGGGGTGGAGTACGGTGCCCGACACGATGCCTGGTTGAGCGCGATCGAAGCCGACGTGCGAGAAAGCCGCAATCCCGACGAGATTATCGAGGAATGGTTCAAAGGAACCGGGCAAGAAGCGCGGGCGCGGCGCGGCATCCCGATGTTGCAAGCGGCGAAGATCGGCCCGTTCTCCCGCGGCAGGGTATCGCGATGAGAAACTGGTTCCGGCGTCGGCCTTCCCCGCGCGAAGAGTTCGCCCGGCATCGCCAAGAGTTATTGCAAACGTGGTTCGCCGCGCTCGCCGTATCCGGGAGTCCCCGCGGCCTCAACTGGGTCGGCGTTTCCGATGCCGCCGAGGTGATTTGGGCGAAGGGGCTCACCGAACTGGCGATGATCCCGGTGGTGGTTCAGTTCGAACCCGTTGCGGGCGGTGCGATGGAAGATGTGCCCCAAGCGCGCGAACCGCGACCGGTCGTCGCCCTGTTCCGTTGGGATCGGACGCGTTGGGTCGCCGACGGCCGAGCCTACTTCAACCTCACCCCCCGGCAGATGATCGAGCGGAGCGGTGGCTCTTGGGTGGAACATATTTAAGGCCATCAACGAAAGTGCGGAGCGGAGGAAGGTCGCCCTTCTCCCACTCCGCTCTCGGCACTTCAGCTTAGTAGCCGAAGCGAACCCGCCAGTAATCGACCGGGGCTTGCTTGCGGCCCAACCACCAGTGGCCATCTTCCCATTCGAGGGTCACTTTCCGCCAGCCGAGCGGAACCTTCGGGAAGGGGTAGTACGGCCCGATGAACGGGAACGCGCTGTGCGGGTAGGCCGTCGGGTAGGCGACGCGGGAGACGTTGTTGTAAGGGGCATAGGTCGGCCACGCGTTGTTCGGCAGGGGCGGAGCGCCCATTTCGAAGCCGCCGCCGGGGCCGACTGGGATCGGATCGACGATCGGATCGCCGGCGGGGAAGCGGGCGCCGGCCGGGGGTAGAGCGGTCGGAACCGGTTGGGCCAATGGGCCGCCGAGGGCTTGCGTTTGGGCGACCTTCGACACCTTCACGCCATCGCGGACGAGCTTGACGCCCGGGATGACGCGGATGTCTTCGAGCATCGCCTTCTTCTGGGCGTCGTCTTTGCACTCGCCGGTGATCGTGATCGTGCCCGCGCTCGCGGTGATCTTCACGTCGGCGTGCAAGGACGAGCCGGTTTTGGTGAGCTTGGTGGCGCAGGCTTCGGCCAGCGCTTCGTTCCCGGCGGGGGCCGGGGCCTTCGTCGCGAGGCTGGGCAGCTTGAGTTTCGAGGGCTCTTGGGCGGTCGCGGTCGACCCGGCCCAGACGCTCAACGCCGCGGCCAGCGTGCCGATGGTTCGTACTTTCACGGTCCGTTCCTCCATGAAGCGGGGACTCGGCGAGAGGCTAGGATGGTCTCGCTCAGTAACAGTCCTTTCGATCCAAACGGGTCAACCGGTACACTCCGCGTGGGCTTTCCGACCGCTCCGGAGGCACCGGGCCGCAAAACAACCGGCACACCTTGCCCAAATCGCCAACCGCGGATTCGGAATCGCCCCGCGTTGACAACCCGCGCTGTCGGCCGTAAGATTTCAGCATGCACCCGTAGCTCAATTGGATAGAGCATCGGTCTACGGAACCGAAGGTTACTGGTTCGACTCCAGTCGGGTGTACTTGAATTTCTAGGGTTTTCTCAGCTCACATATCTCTTCTGCACCAAACTCTGCACCAAACCCCGCCCAAGAAATGCTGGGGCTGAATTGTTTCAAACCCCAGTTTTGACCGGGGAACTGAGTCCACTCCGTTCCCGGCGAAGGGTTGGACGTACCGATCTGGCGCCCCCGCGGCCCATGGTCGACCCGAAACTTTGGGAGATCAAAAGCGGCGAGCTACGCCAGAAAATCGATGCGCTCACGAAGCTATTGGCCGGGGCCAATAAGGATCAGATCGAGGGATTGGCCAAAACGCTGGCGGAGTTGGTGAAACAGCACGACGAACTCAAAGCGAGCCTCAAGCCGGCCGGGGACGTCCAAGGGCTGGCCAAGCCGATCGACCTGCCCAAGATGAAGTTCGACATCAAGATTCCCACGAACGCGGAACTCGCGGGCAACTTGAAGGGGCATCTGCTGTTGGTGCACGGGGAAATCGACAACAACGTCCACCCCGCGAACACCATGCGGCTCGTCGACGCGCTCATCAAGGCCAACAAGCGCTTCGAGCTGCTGATCATCCCCGGTGCCCGCCACGGCTTCGGCCCGGACCAGCCCTACTTCACCGACCGCATGTGGGACTTCTTCGCCGAGCATCTGCTCGAAGACCGGCAGACGAAATCGGACATCAAAGAGCGGGACTCCAAAAAGAAGTGATCGTGCGGCTCACCGCTTCGGCAGCTTGGGGGGCTTCTTCTTCGCGGCTTGCGCCGGGGAGTCCCCCTTGCCGCGGGCGGCTTTGACCATGCGCTCTTCGCCAGCGGCGGGAACGCCATCGGTCTGGAGCCGCTCCTTGCGCCGGCCCATTATTTCGGCGAGCGCGTCGAAGTCGAGCTTCACCTTCCGCGCCTTCGGCAGGATCTCGCCCTCTTCCTCGTCGATGTGGTGCCGGACGATCTCCGCCAACACGATGAATTTCGCGTCGAAATGGCTCTCCGAACCGTCCATCGCGTCGAGTTCGGCGATGAGCAATTTCGCGACGTGATGCTCCTCGTCGGCTTCGTTCATGATCTCTTTGCCGATCGGCTTGCGGACCGCCGGGTAGAAGATTTCCTCTTCGATGGCGGCGTGGACTTTGAGTTCCGCGAGGGCGGCGCGGACTATCTTCAATTTCGCGGCCCGGCCCTTGGCGGCTTCGAATCGGTCGAACAGTTCCTTGACGAGGGCGTGGTCGGCTTTCAGGAGGTCGACCGCCGGGTTGGACTTCAAGAAATCGAACATGCGTTTCTCCGATGGCGACTGCGCGACGTGGGCCGTCGTTGACCCCGTCCGGTCACTGGCAATGTATCATTTCTGTTCGGCGAGGCGGACGAGGCGAGCTTCGAGCTGCACGACTCGGCAATCCTGCGGCCCGAGTACGACAAGGGTGACTAAGCTGCTAGGCGGAGTCGGCCTGGTCAAGCAGCGGCTGGACGGGTTCGTCTCGGCCGACGCCGACCACAAGGACGGATCGCTGACTACACCGCCGCTGACCTTCCGCGACGACCGGCTCCGACTGTACATCGACACCGGCTCCGCGGGTACGGCCTTCGTCGAACTACAGGACGCGGACGGGAAGCCGATTCCCGGCTTCACGGTGGCGGACTGCGAGGAGATCGGCGGCAACTTCATCGATCAAAGCGTGTCCGTACCCGGTCGCTAGCGCGAACAGGCCGAGCGAGATCGCGGGTGCATGTCGTACCGCCTCGGAAAAAATGATCGCGCGACCCAGTACTTTGGACTCCCGGGGGAGGAAGTGGGTTCGTGACAAATTCAATCGACTCTGCGGTCGCTGAGCCCGTCGATTTTCTCCACCCCCGAATCGAATAGAATGACCGAGGGCGGGCCAATCGGGCTCGATCGCCGGGGGTCATATCGGATGTCGCGAGCAACTCCGTTCTTCTGCGCTTTCGCGGTCGGCCTCACGTGGGCGGCACAAGGCTTTGCCGCACCGGCGGACTTCCAGCGCGAGGTGCAGCCGATCCTCGCGGAGCACTGCGCGCATTGCCACGGGGCCGACCCGAAGGCGCGCAAGGCGAAACTCCGATTGGACACCTCCGAAGGCGCCCTCAAGGGAGGGTCGTCCGGTCTTGGGAACCTCGCGGCGGATTGATGCTTCAGTTTACTGCCGCTACCGACGGATCGCTATCTCGGTAGTGGTGAATCGACTTCTGAACTCTGTTCGGTTCGTCGGCGTTATTACGCCGATGGTTGCTCCTATCTCGAACTTCGATTAACGTCTTCTCATCCCTCCTCTCACCCCAACATCCGGCGGGGCTTGTCCAGTGCTCACTCTCCTCGGTACTCCACGGCGCTGCTGCGACGGTGTCACCCGCCGGGAATCCCTCGCGGCTGGCGCGCTATCCCTGCTCGGCGGAGGATTCACACTGCCGAACTTGCTCGCCGCCGAAGCGCGCAAATCCCCGACTATCCGACCCGGTAAGGCGAAGAGCGTCATTCTCCTCTACCTCCTCGGCGGGGCGGCGACGCAGGACATGTGGGATCTCAAACCCGACGCGCCGTCGGAGATCCGGGGCGAGTTCAAACCGATCGACACCTCCGCGCCGGGGGTGCGGATCTGCGAGCACCTGCCGCGGACGTCCAAATGGATGCACAAAGCGGCCGTGGTGCGATCCGTGAACCACAAGGCCGGGTGCCACAACTGCCTGCCGAGCTACACCGGCTTCGAGCAGGCGATGCCCGACCAGCACCCGCGCGACTCGGACCCGCCGAGCATGGGGGCGGTGTGCGAATACCTGCGAGGAGACGGCGACGGCCTTCCCGACTACGTGTACATGCCGTGCTGGCTCGGATGGGGGCAGGTGTTCCGCCGGGCTGGGCCGTACGCCGGGTTCCTGGGGCAGCGGTTCAACCCCCTCACCACCGAGTGCCGACCCCACGGCGACCCGGGTACGAAGCCCGCGCCCGGCAAGCCCGTCGTGGTCCGCGGTGTGCCCCTACTGCCGAATACCGAGTTCGACGCCGACCTCACCCTCGACCGGTTGAACTCGCGCCGCACGCTGCTCCAGCAATTCGACGAGTGCAAGCGAACGCTCGACAGCGACACCGCGACGGGGAGCTACGACCGCATCCAACGGAAGGCATTCGACCTGCTCACGTCGACCCGGATGCGCGCGGCGTTCGACGTTGCCAAGGAAGACCCGCGCCGGCTCGACCGCTACGGCCGGACGCTGTTCGGGCACAGCACGCTCATCGCCCGCAAACTGATCGACGAGGGCGTGCGCTTCGTGAACGTGACGTGGGACTTGTTTTGGGATCGCGTCCAAGTCGACTACGACGCCTGGGACACGCACACGAACAACTTCGAGATCCTCAAGACCAACAAACTGCCGCACTTCGACCAGACCTTCAGCGCCCTGCTCGAAGACTTGGACGGCTCCGGGGCCCTCGACGAAACGCTGGTGGTGGTGATGAGCGAGATGGGCCGGACCCCGAAGATCAACGCGAACGCGGGTCGGGACCACTGGACCCATTGCTACTCGGTGGTATTCGCGGGGGCCGGCATCCGCGGCGGGACGATCCACGGGGCGTCGGACGCGCAGGCCGCGTTCGTCAAGGACCGGCCGGTCAGCACGACCGATATTTGCGCCACCATCTACAAGTGTCTCGGGATCGACCCCAACGCGACGGTGCCGGACCGCGGGGGCCGGCCGGTCTCAATCGCACCGGAAGGAAAATCCATCGATGATATTCTCGCGTGATCGAAGGCGGACCCGGCTACTGTGTGAACACATTCGCGAGTGACCGAGAGTCGTGGCCGCTTCGCGTACCGAATCGTCTTCCGAGTTTTCGATCCGTCGGACGACGCTGTCTTCAAAAAGCACTTTTTGGATTGGGCTCGCGCTTTCGATTCGGTGCGAAGTTTTGACAAGCATCAAATCGAAGTTGGCACTCCCTTTCCAATTGACCCCTTGTCCGCCCGGGGGTCTAATTTCCGCCACCCCCTCCGGATCAATGAATTCCCAGAATGAGCGACACACACTCCTGTCGATCGTTCATCGCCTCGGCCGGGGCAGGACCGGTCGCCCACTCGGCCGATCGCGTCCTCGGGACCTACGAACGCATCCACATCGCCGTCGTCGGTTGCGCTGGCACCGGCCACCTCTCCGACTCGATGAAACGCGCCGAGGCCGACAACATCGCCGTCCCGGCCGTCTGCGACGTCTACGCCCGCCGCCTCGAACGGGCCAAGAAGATCTGTGGCGGCGCGGGCTCCTCCGAGTACCGCGAGCTTCTCGATCGGAAGGACGTCAACGCCATCCTGATTGCGACCCCGACCATTGGCACGGCAAGATCACCGTCGACGCGCTGGAGGCGGGCAAACACTTCTGCGTCGAAAAGCCGATGACGCACACCGTCGAGCAAGCCCTGGTGGTGCGGAACGCCGCGCGGAAGTCCAAAGAGATCCTCCAAGTCGGACCGAACGCAACCGCGGACGACGGCTATTGGAAGTTGGCGGAGGCGATCCGGCCCGGCCGGATCGGCAAGGTCACTCTGGCCCAAGGGAGCTACAACCGCAACGCGAAGGTCTGCCTCTTCAACGCCCACCAGAAACTCGATGCGACCGCCGGGCCGGACAAAGCCCGCGACAACCGTATCGATTGGGACCAGTGGCTCGGGCACAGGCACGAATTGGCCCCGAAGATCGACTAGAACCCAGAGAACTTCTTCCGCTTCAAGGGTGGTGGGCTGACCATGCGAATCGCACTCACGAGCGCCGCGGACAACGAACTGATGCCCAAAGAGAAGGAAGACGGTTGGAAGCTGCTCTTCGACGGGAAATCGCTCGACGGCTGGATGACCAGCGGCGAGAAGCCGAGTCGGACGACGGTCGACGACGGCTGTATCAACCCGCACAAGTGCGGCGGCTACATGATGGTCCACAAAGAGAAGTGGGAGAACTACGCCCTGAGCGTCGATTTCAAGATCGGGAAGAAATGCAACAGCGGTGTCTTCATCCGCACGGCGACGCTGACGCCCCGGCCGGGAAAGGACGTCGGCTTCAACGGGATCGAAGTCGCGATCGACGATACCGCCGGGGTCGGCTACCACGACACCGGCGCCCTGTACGATTTGGCGAAGCCGTCGAAGAACGCGATGAAACCGGCCGGCGAATGGAACCGCCTCGTCATCACCTGCGACGGCGCCAAGATCGCAGTCGAAGTCAACGGAGTGGCGGTGACGAAAGCGGACCTGGACGAGTTCGCGAAGCCCAACCTGCGCCCGGACGGCACCGCCCACAAGTTCGACGTCGCGTACAAGGATCACCCCCGCAAAGGCTACATCGGTTTGCAGGATCACGGCTCGCCCTGCTGGTACAAGAACATCAAGCTCAAGCCGCTGAAGTAGTCCCGATTCGCCGTCAGCCCTTGGCGAGATCGACGAAGGTGATCGAAGACGGATTCCCGACGGGAATGTAGTCCCCGGTGAATGTGAGTCCGCCAGTTTTGCGATCCACCCGGAACGTGGTGATGTTATCGGCGCGTTGGTTGCAGCAGAACAGGAAACCGCCCGTGGGGTCGAAGGCGAAGCTCCGCGGATAGTCCCCGCGAGTCCATTCTTCCCCGAGGTACTTCAGCCCACCATCGGCATCGGCGGAAAAGATGCCGATGCTGTCGTGCAGCCGGTTGCCCGCGTAGACGAACTTGCCGTCGTGGGACACCAAAATCCCCGAGCAGAAGTTGCTCCCGGCGTACTTCGGCGGCAAGGTGGAGATCGTCCGGCCCGTGGTCACTCCCCGACGACTTCGCCACCGGCCCGCGTGCCCATCGAGCGCCAAGTATCTTGCGAGACCGAGCTGGCTGCGAACCGCACACTGCCGTCCATCATCAGCGCGTTCACCCCGCCGGTGTGGTGGCTCCGGCTCGTGACCACGGCGTACGTCGGTGCCGTGGCCGAGCGCCCTTCGCGGAGCGAATTGAAATCGATGTCGTAGCCAACGCCACCGGTCGTGTACGGCACCTTTGTGTTCGGGGGAAACGTCGTCGTGAAGCCGGTCTGGTGCACGCGGGCATCCACCCATTCGGTGTGGCCCGAATCGATTTTGAACTCGCCACCGTAGCCGGCCACATCCGCGGGAAGACTCGGTGCCGCCGCAGCGCCGGCCGGGTTTCCGCCGTCGCGGAGGTAGGGAGTGAACGCTTTGACCTCCGCCATGCCGAGGGTGTTGCTCGTGCCATCGGTGATGTCGGCGATGCGCGTGGTTCGGTTCACCGAGAAGACCCCGCTGCCCACCCCCGTGGGCGGTTGGAAGGTGTGCCACAGACCCGCGTTGAACCCGTAGTTGGCGGGGTAGTGGATAAACGTCGGACCATCGGGCCGCGCCCGGTCGTTGGGTTCGCTCGGGCAGAGGAGGTGCGGCACCCGCACCTTGGCGACCTGCGGTTGTTGGCTGATCGGGAGCGTGAAGTCGATGAGCCGTTGAAGGCTCTCCTGTTCCACGTAGGGCAGCAGCCGGGTATGCGCGCTCCAGTAAACCGTGTTGCCGGCCGTGTTGTAGTCCCCCAGCGGAGGGAAGTGCCCTGCGGCGGATTCGTAGTTGTGCAGCGCCAAGCCGCTCTGTTTGAGGTTGTTTTGGCACTTCATCCGCGATGCCGTTTCACGCACCTTCTGCACGGCGGGTAGCAGCAACCCGATGAGGATGGAGATGATCGCGATCACCACCAGCAGTTCGATCAGCGTGAAACCACGGCGGGGTTGCGATGTCATGGACGCACTCGGTGGTGAACTCCAAGAGTCGTTCAACGGATTACGTGGGATGCGGACACAGCGCCGGGCGATTAAGTAGAGACATTCTTGCCGCACCCCAACCGTGTTCGCCGGTGGTGTACGGGGATCGGGTGTTCGTCACATCCCAAGTCAAAAAAGGGGAGAAGAAGTCCCTCCTCACGCTCGCTTTCGACCGCGGTACGGGCAAGGAACTCTGGCGGCACGATTTCGGATTCGGCGTCGATCAGCGCACGCACGAAAAGTCGAACCTCGCGGTCAATACGCCCGCCGTCACAGCGGACGCCGTGTACGTCGCCTTCGGCAATGCGGACATCGCCCGCTACACCCACGCTGGCAAACTGGTCTGGGTCCGCCGCTACCTCGCCGAATTCGGCGATCCCAAGATGGCGTGGGGCTACGCCGTCAGTCCGCTGGTGCTCGACGACAGCGTGCTCTTCCCTTGGAACCACCACAAAGGACCCTGCTTCTTGGTCGGCCTGGACAAAGCCACCGGCGAGGTCGACTGGAAGAAGGATCGCCCCATCGGCACCGCCCACGCGACACCGCTGCTGGTCGAGCACCACGGACACAAAGACATTCTCGTCCCGGGGCAGAACCGTCTCACCGCATTCGACTCGGCGAAGCGCGAGGAGCTTTGGAAGTACGGCGAAGGGGAAGGGCCGTTCAACGGGTAGATCATCTCCAGCCCGGTCGCCGGGGACGGGATGGTCTTCTTCCAACTCTGGCGCGAGAGCAAAGTCCACGCCATCCGCTTGACGGGCGAGGGCAAGCCCCCGGAGAAGGTCTGGGTGAGCAAGAAGGCGGGGCCGGTGGAATCGTCACTGCTCTACTACCGCGGTTTGGTCTACGGGCTGCTCGACGGCGGGGTGCTGGTTTGCTGGGACGGCAAGACCGGCGAGGAGCACTACCGGGAACGCCTAGGCGGAGCCAGCAATTCGTCGCCGATCGCGGCGGATGGCCGCATCTACCTCAGCGACACCGACGGCAAAACTTACGTGGTGAAGGCCGGAAAAGAGTTCGAGTTGCTCCGGACGAATCCGCTCGGCGAAAGAATCTCCGCTTCGCCCGCCATCACCGGCAACCGCCTGATCTACCGGACCGACTCGCACCTGTACTGCATCGGGAAGAAATGAAGTGAGCGCGGCGTCGCACGCCGGACTCCTCACGGATGGCAAGACACGCGGGGTGGATTGCCCGGCCGAGTCGACTGTGGTACATTTCACAACCCTCCATCCGGACCTTCTCACCCTTCCCATGTCCAATCTCATACGCGTTCCCATTTGGACGATCGGTTGGCTCACGGTCCTCACCGGGGGACGCCCCGCGGCAGCCGAGAGTCCATCCCCTTCGTACGCGTCGGACGTCCGGCCACTTTTGGAAGCCCAGTGCATCCGCTGCCACGGCGGCAAGGTCAAGAAAGCCGACCTCGATCTTTCGACGCCCGCCGGCATCCGGAAGGGTGGCGAATCGGGGCCGGCCTTCGTGCCGGGCAAGCCCGAGAAAAGCCCGCTGTTCGACCGCGTCCACAAGGGTGAGATGCCGCCGGGTAAGGGGGAGTCGCTCCCGGCGCCCCAAGCCGAGCTGCTGCGGCGTTGGATTGCGGAGGGGGCTGAGCTACCCGCCGGGGGCGAAGCTCCGCTCACCCAACACGATGTCTTGCCGATCCTGCTGAGGCACTGCACCGCTTGTCACGGGCGGCACCTCCGAGAAGCCGGGCTCGACCTCCGTAGTCTGGCCGGACTGGTCCGAGGCGGACAGTCCGGCCCGGCCATCGTCGCGGGCAAACCGGGCGACAGCCTGCTGATCAAGCGAATCGCCGCGGGGCAGATGCCGCCGGCCGCGAAGCTCGTGCATGCTTGCGTGAAACCCGTGGAGAAGGACGCTCTCGAAACGCTGACGAAGTGGATCGCCGCGGGCGCTCCGCCCGGCGATATCCGCCCGGATATCGCGACGTCGACCCCCGATCCGCTCGTGACGGACAAGGATCGCGACTTCTGGGCCTTCCGCC
>JANOSQ010000402.1:0-7050 GCA_031415915.1 Fimbriiglobus sp.
CCGGAGTGGGCCGACAAGTTTTTACTCGTCCGCGTTTACGCCTGGGATGCCGAGTCGAAGAAGTGGGAAGCCGATCCCATCGCGGTCTCGGATCGCGTTGTCTTCGGCAAGGGCAAGCTCTGGCAGCACACGCTGACGCTGCTGGCCGAGTCGGATTCGGCCCGCGCAAAGGCATGGCAGAAAAAGTCATCTCTGCCCGATGGGAAGTACATCGCGAAAGCTTACGTCGATGGCGGCGGCAAGTTGGCCAAGAACTGGAAAGCCGTGCTCGGCGAAGCCGACTACGCCGGACAGGTCGAGTTCCAAGCGAAGTGGAAAGAAGGCTACGGCGCGATGACCACAATCGATGCCGGGAAGATTCGGAAGTGATACGCGATCCGCTCCGGGTGTTCCGGGGCGGATGGGATCTCAAAACCGTTCGCAAGGAGAAGATCATGAATCGCCGAGAAGTGCTGGCGGGAGTCGGGGCGGGCGTCGCCCTCCTCGCGGGAGTCGGGACCGCGGAAGACAAAGTCCAAGACAAGATCAAGGACATGAAAGAGTGCTGCACCGAATGCGGTACGACCTGCGGGAAGTGCCTGGCCGAGTGCTTGAAGTGCTACGCCCATTGCGCCGACATGGTCGGCATGGGCAAGAAGGAACACGCCGAGTGCATGAAGGCGTGCCTCGATTGTTCCGAGTTCTGCAAGCTCTGCCTGACCATCTGCGGCCGCGGCGGCGCGATGATGGCGATCTGCTGCGAAGCCTGCGCCAAGGCCTGCGAGATGTGCGCGAAGGCCTGCGAGAAGTTCCCCGACGACAAGGCCTGCGCGGCCTGTGCCAAGATGTGCCGCGAGTGCATCAAGTGCTGCACCACCTGCTGCAAGAAGTAACATCCTCGGGCGGATCGGTAGACGCCGATCCGCCTCGATATTTGAATCGGATCTGAAAGATGGCCGTGCTCAAACTGAAAACCGACCTCCGCTGCGAAGCGTGCGTCGAGTCGATCCGACCGCTGTTCGATGCCGCGCCGGGCGTCGACCGCTGGAGCGCGGACGTCGCCTCGCCGGACAAAGTGCTCACCGTCGAAGGCGAGGGCGTCTCCGCCGATTTCGTCAATCGACTCCTCGGGCAGAAGGGGTATCGCGTCCTCGCCGAGCTGGCGCAGGCAACTCCCGCTTCCGCGGAAGCGAAGTCGAGTTACTTCCCCCTCGTCGTGATCCTGTTCTATCTCCTCGCCGCGGTCGGCTTGGCCGAGTGGGCGACCGGGGCGTTCGATCCGATGCGGGCCATGCGGCACTTCATGGCCGGCTTTTTCCTCGTTTTCAGTTTCTTCAAAATGCTCGACGTGCCGAGCTTCGCCGTGTCGTACAGCGGCTACGATGTCGTCGCCCGGCGCTGGCTCGGCTACGGCTACCTCTACCCGTTTCTCGAATTGGCACTCGGCGCCGCCTACCTCGCGAACTTCCAACCGCTGGCCACCAACATCGCCACGATCCTGATCATGGGCGTGAGTAGCATCGGCGTGCTGCAATCGGTTCTCGCCCGGCGCAAGATCCAATGCGCCTGTTTGGGCACGGTCTTCAATCTCCCCATGAGCACCGTCACCTTGGTCGAAGATTTCCTCATGCTCGGCATGGCCGCGACGATGCTCGCGCTCGTGGCTTGAGCGATTTCCACCGGATTGCTCAACCCGCATCAAGTCGGGTGATGGGTCGTGCCGAATAACACGGCATGCGCAACCGCCGACTGATCCTGTTGAACCTCCCCGCAGCAATCGCCTTGGCCGGATGCGCCGCGTCGCCTCGGGAATACCGGTACCCGGAACCCCCGATAATCGGGCAATCCGCCCGCGTTCCGCAGGTAGCCGCGGTGCGCCCGCCGGAGATTCTGCGGGTCGCCGCCGAAGAGAAACCCGCCGCTGCGAACGCGCCTGTGACGGTCGACGACCTCGTCCGCGATGCCGTGAATCGCAATCCGCGGCTCGCCCGCGCGACCTTCGCCATCGACGCCGCGCAAGGCCGCTTCGCGCAAGCGGGGCTTTACCCGAACCCGGTTCTGGGAATCACCGCCGACGAGCTCGGCGATCGGCAAGGCGCCCGCGGGACCCTCACGCTGCCGCAAGTCAGCCAAGAGATCGTCACCGCTCGCAAGCTGACGCTATCGCAAGCGGTCGCCGCGCGGGAAGTCGATCAGTCGACGCTCGGGCTTCTGCGGGAACGCTACGCCGTCATCGCCGCCGTCCGCGCCGCCTACTACGACGTGTACGGCTTGGAACGCCGGTTGGCGATCTTGGACGAACTCGCGAAATTGGCCGGGGACGCGGTGAAGAACGGGCAAATCCTCTTCGACAACAAACAGATCGCCCGGCTCGATTTGATCCAGCTCGAAGTGGAAGAAGCGAGATTCCGCGCCCAATCCGAGTCCGCGAAACGGGAGTTGCCCGGAGCGCGGAAGCGGCTCGCCGCGGCGGTGGGCGACCCGCGTTTGGCGGTCGGCGCGTTGGCCGGGTCATTCGAGGACGTGCCCAAATACGACGGGGATCGGACGCTCGAAACGGTGTTGGCCACCCACCCCGAAGTCCGCTCGGCGCGGGTCGCGGTCGATCGCGCTCACATGGCCACCCACCGGGCGGAGGTCGAATGGATCCCCAACCTGACGGTCACGGGCGGGTACGTGCGGCAGAATCAGAACCGGTCCGACGATTATCTGCTCGGGGTGAGCGCCCCGATTCCGGTTTGGAATCGCAACCAAGGGAACATCCGCGCGGCGCGAGCCGAACTGGCGATGGCTGGCCAAGACGTCGGCCGCGTCGAGAACGAACTGGCGGAACGGGTGGCCATCGCTTTGCGAACCTATTCCGCGGCCTCGAAGCAAGCGGAACAATACCGCGCCGACGTGCTGCCGAAAGCGGAGGAAACCTACAAACTTTCGCTCGCGGCGTTCCAAGGCAAGCAGTTCGAGTACCTGCGCGTCATCCAAGCCCAGCGCACCGTAGCCGAGGCGCGGTTGGAATACAACCGGGCGCTGGCGGAAGCGTGGCGGGCCGCGGCCGAACTCTCCGGGTTGCTGCTCGAAGAATCGTGGCCGGGTCAGCCGCCGGTGCTGCCCGCGCCGAAGTGACTCACGCCAGCAACTTGCGGACGACCGTCCCGTGCACGTCGGTGAGGCGGTAGTCGCGTCCGCCGTGGCGGTAGGTGAGCTTCTCGTGATCGATGCCGAGCAAGTGCAAGATCGTCGCGTGGAAGTCGTGAACGTGGACGCGATCTTTCGCCACCGTCGCGGCGATGTCGTCGGTTTCCCCATACGCGATCCCGCCTTTCACCCCACCGCCCGCGAGCCAACTGCTGAAACAGGCACTGTGGTGACCCCGGCCGTATTTGGCATCGTGCCCGGGCGTGCGGCCGAATTCCGTCGTCCAGACGACGAGCGTGTCGTCGAGCATCCCGAGTCGCTTCAGATCCGCCAAAAGTCCCGCGATCGGCTTGTCGATCTTCTTGGCCAAAGCCGCGTGATCCTTCATGTCGTTGTGGGAATCCCAGTTGGAACTCGACCCGCTGTCGATCAACTCGATGAAGCGGACACCGCGCTCGGCCAACCGACGGGCCACGAGGCATTGCCAGCCGAAGCCGTCGGTCTGACCTTCCTTCAAATCGTAAAGGGCGAGCGTCTCTTTGGTTTCCTTGGTCAAGTCGAATGCTTCCGGCGCTTCCGCCTGCATCCGGAACGCCGTCTCGAACGATTGGATCCGCGCGGCCAAGTCGCCGCCGTGGCCGGCCGCCTTCAAATGCTCGCGGTTCAACTCTTCGGATAAGCCCAGTTCCATTTCCTGCAATCGGCTCGTCTTGGTCCGTCGTTCGAGGTTCGGCACAGGCTCTTTGCCGGGGACAACGCGAGTGCCTTGGTGATAGGCGGGGAGGAAATCGTTGCCGAAGACTTGCGTGCCGGCGTAGGGCAGATGCGGGGCGATGACCATGAACGAGGGCAGGTTGCGGTTGACGCTGCCGAGCCCGTAGCTGACCCACGAGCCCATGCTCGGCCGCGTGAAGAAGAACGACCCGCAGTGCATGGCGAGCGTCGCTTGGTAGTGCTCGTTCTCGTCGGACTTCATCGACTTGATCAGGCAGATGTCGTCCATGCGGTCGCGGATGTGCGGGAAAAGGTCGCTCACCGGCGTGCCGCATTTGCCGCCCGGTTTGAAGTCCCACGCCGGCTTCAGCAGGATCCGCTTCTGGTTCGAGAGGCCGCCGCCGACGCCGAAGGTTTTGCCGTCGGCTTTGATGAGCGCGGGCTTCGGGTCGAACGTGTCCATGTGGGACACGCCGCCGCTCGAATAGAGGAAGATGACGCGCTTCGCTTTGGCCGGGAAGTGCGGTGGCTTCGGCGCGAGCGGGTTCTTCGGCTCGGCTTCCGCGGCCAACAATTGACCGACGATGCCGCCGAAGGAGAGCGAGCCGCCGACGAGGGAACGCAAGGCCGTGCGGCGGTCGGGCTGGAAGCGGAAGGCGGTCATGGGTTCGCTTTCAATCGACGTAGACGAATTCGTTCAAGCGGAGCAAGGAGCGGAGGTAACTCTCGCGCGCGGCGGGCCGCTCGGTGAGTTTGGTCGCCTCGGTCAAGTAGACTCCGCCTCGCTTCACTTCCGTTTCGGTCGCTGGGCGAGCAAATAGCAACCGGTACGCCCCCTCGATCATCGCCGCGTTGTCCTCCGGCAGTTTCGCCGCCAGTGCCTCGGCCCGAGCGTGGACGAACGGATCGTTGAGGAAGTAAAGCGATTGCAGCGGGCCGGTGCTCGCCGATCGCTTCCCTGTGCTCGCACCGGTGTCGGCACCGTCGAAGAGGGCGAGGTACGGGTGTCGTTGAATCCGCTGGCTCATTAGGTAAACGCTGCGGTGGTTGTGATCGTAAACCGCCCGAAAGGGATTGTGCTGCGTGAAGCTCCACGACGTTTGTTCCGGAAACGGGTGCGGGCCGGGCCGGTTGACATCCAGTTCACCCGAGACGGCGAGCAGCGAGTCGCGGATCGACTCGGCGTCGAGACGCACTCGGCGGAAGCGGCCGAGCAGTTCGTTGTCGGGATCGGCATCGCTCACTGCGCCCACCGAACCGATCCGGTAGAAGCGCGAGAGCATGATCCGCTTGTGCATCGCTTTGAGGCTCCAGCCGCCGGCGATGAACGCGCGGGCCAAATGGTCGAGCAATTCCGGGTGGGTCGGTGCCGTCCCTTGCTTCCCGAAGTCGTTGGGCGTCGGCACGATCCCCCGGCCGAAGTGGCCCTGCCAGATGCGGTTCACCATGACCCGGGCGAACAAGGGATTGTCCGCGGAGGCGATCCATCCCGCCAATTCGAGCCGACCGCTGGCCGCCGACTTCGCAGGCAACGCGTGATCGCCCAAAACCGGCGGGAAGCGGCGCGGGGCCACGTCACCCGGTTTCATGGGGTCGCCCTTGATCTGAATCGGAACGCCGGCTTTCGTCGCCCCTTCCGAAACGGCGTAGGCCGTCGGATACGGCGGCGGGCCATTCACGGCCTTTCGCAGTTCCCGTTTGACCGCTTCTTCCTCTTTCGAGAGTTTGTCGCGTAGCGGTTTGTCGTCGGCCGCTTTCTCTTTCTCTTGCGTGATCCGCTTCAATTCCGCTTCATACTTCTTCTTCAACGCCTCCCGTTCGGCGAGCACGGCCACAACTTGCTCTTGTGGCGCGAACGCGACCAGATCGCGCTGGCGCTGTTCGAGTTCGATGCCGGGCCACGGGTAGCGCGTGCTGCGGAAGATCCCGTACAGTCCGTAGTAATCGGCCGTGGAGATCGGGTCGAACTTGTGATCGTGGCAGCGGGCGCAGTTGATCGTCAGCCCGAGGAACGCCCGGCCGAGGTTGTCGAGGGTGTCTTCGATGGTCAAGTGGTGCGGGTAATCATCGACGGTGGAACCGAAGCGGCGCGAGTTGGCGATGTACCCGGTGGCGATGGTACGGGCTTGCCGCTCGGCTTCGTCCTTGCCGCCCATCAAGTCGCCGGCGATTTGCTCCTTCACGAACTGGTCATAGGGTTTGTCCGCGTTGACCGCGTCGATGATCCAATCGCGGTACTTCACCATCTGCGGGATCGGGAAGTCGGAGTTGTCCCCGGCGGTGTCCGCGTAGCGCACGACGTCGAGCCAGTGCCGGCCCCAGCGTTCCCCGTAACGCGGCGACGCGAGCATGCGGTCGACGACTTTAGCGAAGGCGTCTTTCGAATCGTCCTTCAGAAATGCATCCACCTCGGCGGGGGTCGGTGGCAATCCGATCAAGTCGAAGGTTGCCCGTCGGAGTAGCGTCCGTTTGTCGGCGTCGGCGGCCGGAGCGAGTCCTTTCGCTTCGAGCTTCGCCAGCAAGAACCGGTCGATGTCGGTTGCGGGCCAGGCGGTCGCTTTCACCGTTGGCACCGGCACCGCCGCAGGAACCGGGGTGAACGGCCAGCGCTTCCGCGCCGCTTCGATGCTCTCTTTCGGTTTGGCTGCGGGTGCGTCGTCCGGTGCGAGTGCACCGCGTTTCACCCAATCGACGAGCACGGCCACCTGCTCTGCACTCAGCGGTTTCTCCGGCGGCATCGCGGCGATGTCTTTGTGCTTCCGCCCGACCGCGTGAATCAACGGCGATTCATCCGGCTTGGCCGCGACCACGGAAGGTCCGCTGGAACCGCCATTCAACCACGCCGCTTTGGAATCGAGCCGCAAATCGCCCTTCAACTTCTTGGATGTCACGCTGTGGCACTCGTAGCAATGCTCGATCAGCAGCGGCCTCACTTTGGCTTCGTAGAAGCCATCCGCGTCGGCCGCCAGGAGCGGGGAGGCGATGAACGGGAGGAGGAATGCCGCGGGGAATCGCATGAAGGAACCGGTGGAATCGGGGAGGCGTTGCTATCTTCGCAGCGAACAGTCGGGATGGCAATCGAGTTAGGCGAGCGGCAGCACTTGATTCACCTGCCGCACGGCTTGATCGTGATGTCGTACTTGCGAAGCGACGGCGAGCGCTCCATCCGCGCCTCGTACGGCTCCATCTCCTTCTTCGAGAGTCGGATGCCGTTACGGTAGT